>JAHFKX010000119.1 GCA_023245115.1 Candidatus Woesearchaeota archaeon | reverse complement strand
AGACAAGCTCTTGCGCCCCACGCTGGGCCGTTTTGATGAAAAGCTCACTCTTGCTTCGCTTGATTTAGTGCGCAAGCAGGCTGAAGCCGGGCGTTCATTCGAGGAAGCTTCGCAAGCTGTTACTGAATACCAGTCTTTTGCTTCGACGCTTGGTTCTTCTTTGCCTCCATCGCCCGCCTATTCGAGCACAACTCAATACTATGCGGGATTGAAAAGTGCTTATGCCAACCAAGATTGTGCAGCGGCTTTTACCAATCTCAAGTTTGTTGGAATAATGGCCGCGTTTATTGGAACGACTATTGCATTTCCGGAAAGCAGACTTGTCAAGATTGGAATTGCCGCGGGGGATATTATTACTGTCATTGAAGCTTCACGGATTTTAAGGCAGATTGCAAAAGAAGGCCGGGCTTCGATTACAACTTGCGATTTAGTGGTTTTAGTAGTCGGGCTTGCAACAATTCCCGTTAAAGCTAGAACCTTGCGTTTGTTAGACAAGATTTTAAATTCGGAGAGACTGAATCCGGAGGCAGCGCAAAAACTACTGGCTTTGAGGGCTGCCATTGAAAGCACGCGCACTCCCGTCGCTTTGCTTAAAAGCGCTGTGGCAACAAGCGTTAAAGTTTTGAAAAGCCAAATTCAAGCGCGGCTTGCAAGACTAAACGTGGCTTTGCTGGGAGACTTGAGGTTGGCAACTCCTGAAGGACGTCTGCCCTTAGATTTTCAAGCTCTTCCTGACGGCAGCCCAGTTTCATCTACGCTTGATGGCGCTGCTTCTCAAGAACGCCCGAGGAATAGGATTGCTAAAGACGAGCCTTCAGCTGCAGCAAAAGTTCCTGAAGGCGCGAGCACTAGCATTTCAGCACTGCCGCGAAGCAGGATCACTTCTGTCGAAAAGGGATTCAAATCTCTAGTTGAAGATGCCCAGCGGATTGAAGATGAATCCAGGGCTACAGAAAAGGGTTGGGCTGACCTAGTTGGAAAAACGCCTACCGCGTCTGAAGCCAAATCCTTGCTTTCAACAAGGCTTAAGGCAAGATTTACTAGAGTTTACACTGAGTTTTTGTCAGCAAAAACTAGCCCTTCAATTGAAAGCTGGCTTGTGCGAATTCAAACTTCAGCTATAGACGTGCTTGCCAAGCGTGGAAAACTGACCCCTGAAACTATTGCAAAGCTAGATAAGGTCATGTACAAGATTACGAGCGCAATTGTCCATCAGGATTACGTTACTGCTGCCCAGTCTTACTCCGACCACAGCATTTTACATATTGCTCAAGACTTGGATAGAGTTTTAGGTTCTCTGCCTAAAGGCGTTTTGACTGATGAAGAAGAAGCCCAGTTTTTGATTGCAACTTTGCTTCACGATGTTGGGTATTTGCATCCTAAAGCCAACGACCCGGAAAACATTCTCAGGGCGGTTAAGCATCCTTACTATAGTGCGGGTTTCCTCAAGCAAAGCGGCATTGATGCCGATTTGACTTCTTTATTTGGAAGCGAATTTACCGCTACAGTTAAAGAAGCGATTAGACTGCATGGAGATGGCAACTTCGTTTTCAAAGATTTAGTTGCAAACAAAGCCGGAGCGTTGCTTTTGTTAAGCGACAACTTGGATGCCGCTACTAAAACGCCGGAATTGTTCAGGTACTTTAGGGATGATTTGTTTGACTTGCTCATAAAACTCTACGAACTTCCGCCTGATGCCACTACTTTAAGTGCTGCTGAGAATGCTGCGCTTAAGGCTCAAGGCGCTACTGCGCAAGACTTGGTTCTGGCAGAAATTCGCCACAGGAAGCAAAACAAGCTTGTTCAACAGCTTATGGCGCGCACTACCGACACAATGAAATCACGGTCGCGAAGCTTGGTTGCCAACGGCGTGCTTGAAGACAGCAGGCTTGCTCAATACGAACGGGCGATAGATACTATTCTGCCAAATTCCTATCAATTTATTACAAGCCCCATCGTGGTTACCGAATCTAGCTTGAAGTTTGCAGTAAACGCCAAAAAGGAAATTACTGGTGTTACTGCAACAGTCAAGTTTTCAAGGCCTTACGTTGAGATATTATTGTCTAAAGTCGAGGATGCAAGTGCACTCTCAGGTGCAGCCAAGAAGGAAATAGAAACTATGATTCTAGGGCAGATTACTAAAGTTGTTAAGGGCATGATTGAGAAAGCCGGAGGCGTTAAGGATGCAAGCGGTGCGAGCGCCAAGGAAACAGCTAAGGAAATGT
>JAHFKX010000118.1 GCA_023245115.1 Candidatus Woesearchaeota archaeon | reverse complement strand
TGGCGAGTAGAGTGGCGTGCCCTTGGTCATTTTAGTCATAACACCAAGAACATACATTGCACCCGGAATTCTTGTCCGTCCGCTTTCAACATCAGAAACATGGCCGCGCAACTCCCTAAGCTGCTCGATATTTTCCTCGTAAGCCTTCATCTTTTCTGGCCAGTCTGTCTTTGCCTTGCCAATCAGTGTTTTACTGTCAAACTGGACGTCTGCCTGCAGCTTCACGCCGCGGGATGTGGCCTTTACATACGTCGTGCTGTGTGCAATGTATTTATTAAGCTCATCAACTTCTGCCTTGAAATCTAATTCTACGCCAGATACTGCGGATGCATAAATACTATCTAATACTGACAAAATTATTTCGCAATTGTTTCGCTCGACGAGGTCGTTCACGCTTTTCTCAAGCGAGACACAAGCCGTAGAAAAATCCTGCAATAACTCTTGTGTCCTAGCAACCTGTTTCCACCAGTCTTGCTTGTTCTGCTTGGCCTGCTGCTGTAACGTTTGCCGCAGACTTTCCGCAACTTGTAGCTTATTTTCCAGCGTCATACTACTGATTGCTCGTCAAAAAAGCTTAAATAGCTTTCGCCTTGCACTATTTAAAGGCACACCAAAAGCTTATTAAAACTTACGTTTTAAACGCCAATATATGTCGATATCCGCATGGAGGACTTCACAAGATGTTGTCGCACGATACATAACACCAAAATTTCTCGAAGGTTTTATTATTGATTCAGATGAATATGCAATAAAATTGCACGGCGGAGCAATAAGTGGCGATGTTATGTCCGGTAGTATTGTAAAAAGAAGCTTTTGGGATTTTTTTGGAAAAACCCAGTTTATAATCGTGGATGGCCGGCCAAGGCCGCCGCTAAACATCCTGATACAGGCAGTTTCCGCGGACTCGCTGGAAATTATGGCTAATGTTGCAATTACATACAGCGTAGGACAAAATTATATTCAAAATCTTGCCAACCTATTAAACGAAACAAAAAACACACTAAGAGACTGTGATTTAGAACACGCAATTAAAACAGAAGGCATAGAACAGGACATCAAAGGGTTAGCCGGAAAGCACAACGCATACGAATTAACGCCGAACGTTAAAACACTTAATGGCCTGCAGATGAGCTATGTGCGGCATGGAATAAAAATTCAAAACTGTACAGTCAACTGGAGCTACGCGCAGGACGTAAAAACGCAAATAGAAATTAAAAAACAAGAACTGCAACGGCAACTTAACGCCGCAACTACACAAACAGAAACCGAACGCATTCAACAGCAAATAAAACTTTTTGGCGAGCAGATGAAATTCTATGGCGTACAGATAGAAGCTGAAAATAAAAAAGCAGAGCTAACTCGCGCCCAAGTTCGTGGTGACCCAAATCTAATAAGAAAAGAAGAGGAGCTGCGAATACGTCGGGAGCACGAAATTGCGAGGCAAAAAGCAGAAGATGAGCAAGACTTAATAACAATTAAAGCCCTTACCGAGCTGCAAAAAAAGCGCGGCGGAAAGGCTGGCCCGCTCATCATCGGCGGGGAAATTAACATCGGCGCGAAACCAAAAGGATAAAAACTTATCGTTCTAAATTAAACCATGTCAGAAGCATTGCTGTTCGAGGATTACATCAAACAAGTACTGTCATCCGGCATGCCAGCCGTAGTTCAAGACAACCGGGGTGCGCGCGTAATTCTAAGAAATCCATCATTAGTTGGCTTAGGCGATCTTGGAGCAGATTTTAGCAATGCGATATTTTTCAAGCCGAAAGAAGTAAACATTTACGTACAAAACGTAATTAAAATTGGCAACAAAACATACGAAGTATCTGCACCGGATGCCGAAACTATCAGACAGCTACAGGGCAAAGGACGGGCAGTCCTGCGCGAATATGAACGGCCGAGCTTGCTGACAAAGCAGGATATAAATTCTAACCCACACTGTTTATTCGACTCACGAAACGAACCACAGACAGAATTTACAGAATCACCGGCATTCATATCGCTTATTCGCGGACTATCAGCCAGAAATTTCATTGGCGGTGAAATTAACCGCGATTTGGTTTCAAAGCTTACTATACCCGAACCCGCATCGCAGGACTGGCTCAACTGGCGGGGCGGGCCTCGCATTTTGCTAAGGCTTGGCGACATCGCATTACAAGAAAATCATTATTCAGAAGCGTTAGACAATTACATAAAATGCGCCAGCGTAATATTCAACAGCGAACTCATTTGGGAAAAAATAGATGAAGCCTTTTCGAGAATCGCAAAGCAGTATGACATTTCG
>JAHFKX010000117.1 GCA_023245115.1 Candidatus Woesearchaeota archaeon | reverse complement strand
TCGATACTTCTAACTGCTGGCAGTAGATTTCGAAGGCACGCAGTTGCATAGGCTCGAATCGGCGCAGGGCTCTCACCAAACCCTCGACAAGGTCGTGTTTTTGCGGTTCGGAGACTTTGCTCCAAAGCTTTCCTGGCTGGTTTTCCGCAAAACGAATTGCCAGCTTTTGCAGTCGCGCAATGTTTTGTATTGTTAGTTCTGTTTTTTCCTGATGGATTTCGTTTGCAAGCCCTGAAATAGTTTCTGTCAGCTCTTCACCGCATAGGTCTTGCAAGCCTCGAAGATGCTTGAGTACTTCGTCTTCAGTACTCTCCGCAATACGCTTGGCGATTCTTAAGATCAAAATACCGGTTGGACTGATCATCTTTTCCTCCTGTGAATTGAACTAGCTATTTTAACACAGAGTATTTTTATTGTCAATAACAAGCGTCATTTTTAAGATTAAAATTTGTTTTATTTGAAGCAAAAATTGGTCAAAAGATAAAATTGTGGAAAATTATTGACACAATCTAAAATAGCTGCTATATTATAAAATATGATAAAAATTGACTCCCCAATCTATAAAAGTTTAATCAGTCTTGGCCTTTCAGAAAAAGAAACCGGAGTGTATTTGGCCTTGTTGGAATTGGGCACTAGAACAGTATCCCCAATTGCCCGTTCGGCAAACATTAACCGCACAACAGTTTACGACATTCTGTCTTATCTGGCGGCTAAAGGTTTAGTCAGCATTTCCGGCAAAGAGCCGCTGCAGGAATATGTGGCTGAGTCGCCAGACAAAATTTTAGATTTTTTAAAAGCGGACATAGAGAAAAAGCAGAAAGAGTTAAAACAAGCTGAGGAAATTGTTCCTCAGCTTAAGTCCATGCACAACGTTTCCGACCGACCTAAGGTCAGGTTTTATGAGGGCACGGAGGGCGTTGAACAGGTTTACGAAGATACTCTTACTTCACACGAAACTATTCGGGCTTATGCCAACGTTAATGAAATGCATGCCGCTTTACCAGATTACTTTCCAAAATACTATAAGCGCAGGACAAATAAAGGTATCCACATTCGAGCAATTGTTCCTTCCAATGAAGCAGGGAAGGAAAGAGCCGGCAAAGACAAGGAAGAAGCGCGCGAGTCTGCGTTAGTGCCTGAAGATAAAGTTTATTTTTCCCCGGAGATAAATATTTATGACAATAAGGTAATGATTGCCTCCTGGAAAGAAAAATTAGGAATTATTATTGAGAGCAAAGAAATTGCCGATGCCATGAAGACTATTTATGAATTGGCTTGGGCGGAATCTAAACATTTAGAAAAAGAAAACAGTTTAGTGTTATAATTTGAATATGCGGTCTACTCACCACTCCCACCACGTCCGGCATATGGGTATTGGCGCAGGGGTTTATAAAACCTGGCGGCATTTGGCTTTAACTTTATTTATAGTCTTTTTGCCGTTCCTGTTCTTTTTGCTGTTTTCCCGGGCTGCGAATTTGGCCACAGGAGAACTTTTTACCAATGTGTTTATTTCTGTTGCCAGATTATTTTTTGCTTACGTAATTGCCGCGGCTTTGGGCTGGCTTATTGCCGTAAATGTTTATCGTGGGAAGGTTTCATCAGTCGCTTTGCCTATTTTTGATGTGTTGCAAAGTTTCCCTACTTTTGCGCTACTTCCTATTGTAACTTTAGCCTGGGGCAAAAGCGAAAAAACCATCATCTTTTTTTTGGTGATCACAATCATCTGGCCAATATTTTTTACTGTGGTTTCGCAGTTAAAACTTTTAAAGTCTGAATGGCAGGAAGTTGTGCAAATTTCCGGACTCTCTGGCATTGCGTATCTTAAATATTATTTATGGCCTGCTTCCTTGCCAGGTTTGATCACTGGCAGCATCATCGGTCTTGGAGAAGGCTGGGAAGCTCTGGTGGCCACGGAAATAATCGTAAACCATCCCGTGGGTCTGGGCAGTTTTTTTCAAAGCAATTCCCAAAATCCTTACATAACCGGTTTGGGGATTTTTGGTCTTTTGCTTTTGATTTTTTGCGTTAACAAACTTATTTGGCTGCCGCTTTTAGATTGGAGCCATCAGCGAAGCGAAGAATAGGTCCGATACGAATGCAACGAATTATATCCGAATGATCCGAATCTAATATGACCTTCATAATTGAAAAAGACCTTTGTTATAAGATTACCTGCTGTTGCTTTAAAACCCATGAAAAGTTAGGCCGCTTTTGTCGCGAAAGACAGTATGCAGATGATTCGAAAATACAATTTGAAGCAAGTGGGTTGGAAAATATTAGGGAAT
>JAHFKX010000116.1 GCA_023245115.1 Candidatus Woesearchaeota archaeon | reverse complement strand
GACGGCCTAAGTTTACGTGGCAAGCCAAAAGAACCGAAGGCCAGTGAGGATGCATCATATCTTGATACATTTTTTAACAAAATAGTTGCGCCGATAACAAATATGGTTTCACGCGGTGCGTCACGTAGCGACGTAGTAACAGAGTTTGATGAAAGATGTGCAACTAGTTTACAAGCCTTAGTAACAAACGCCAAAGCGCCTTCGGCAGAAAATGCAATACTTGACTTATCCGAACTCGGGAAGACAGAAAGTCCCTCAGAATATGAGAACATTATTTTTGAAAAGGGCAGCAGCATCAAAAATCCATGGATTAAAATCTCAAGTCCACTTGACAAAGAGTCTGCAGAAATATTTTCCGCGGAGGTTAGGGCGTTAAAACGCTTGGCAGATAATGATTCTGAATTAGGCATACTGCTTTCAGGCATAACAACGATAAACGGCCTTAAAAAAGCAAAGGAAATTTTACGCCAGGCTGGTTTAAGCGCAAGAGTTGGCATGGAATTCGATAACATGAACTCCGTAATGATAGCAGATGTGCTTTGCAAGCTCTCGGATTTTGCGACAGCGAGCGTGAAAAAACTTCAGCAGCATATTTCCGGCAGGCCATTGCTTCGCGCGCTGCAGGACATACAGAGGAGCGCAAAAGTAGCCGGCATACCGTTTTCACTGGTCATGCACTCACCGGATAAGTCGCTGACAGACTTTTTAGTTAAGGAACGGTTTGAATCAATTGCGGTGCCGGATAAAATTTCAGACTTAATAAAGTCGCACGTACTTGCAGCCGAGAAAAAATTGTTGCTGAGCAAGAATTTTTAATAGAATTGATTAAAATTTTTAATCGCGTATGCTGCAACGTATAAATGTTTTTAAATTGCAAACGAAATTTATTTTTGAGGTGCAACTTTGGGGCGAGCTTGTGTAATCTGCAAAGAAATTATTTTCAGGCCAGTCTGTGCGCTTTGCATGACAGATAAGGTCGAGGAGTGGCTGACCTCGAAGAAGTTAAATATTATACGTGATTTCAGGCAGCAAGTTCGTAATTTGTTAGATTCTGTCAGCGCCAGAGAAAAAATGAGCTGCTTCTCCTGCCGCTCAGAAGCGACTGCGATTTGTAATTATTGCTTCGGCAGCCGCGTCGGAGGCTGGCTCAATAAACAGGACAAAATACTGGGCGTGGAATTTGCCAGCTATTTCAAGGAAGAAATTGCCAGCCCAAAGATAGCCTTCGCATAGTGCGATTGTGAAAGTTTTTTAAGGTTAACTATTGCCTTAAGCATATGGGACAGCAGGGCTTGCAGGATGTTTTGAAGGATTTAGAAGAGCCAGCGCCGGAGAAAGTAATCAAAGTCGAAGTTGATAGGACGCTTGAGCGGTTGATGCCAAAGGTGTTGAGGCTTTACGAAAAATTTCTCTCCGAGTATGAGTTTGATTGGCCGCTCGAGCTTGACAGCGATGATAAAAAAGAAATTTGGAGGTACTGCAATAAGATTAAATTCACGCCAACCCCAAACGTTATTTTGGAATTTACGCTGCAGCTTGCAGACTATCAAGAACAAGATGGCTTTGAGTGGGTGACCGGCCAGTACCTATCGGCGCTAGTATGGCAGTCGCACATCCGCAGCCACAATAACTTTAATTTTGAGTTTAGGCACCTCGACAAAACAGTTGACTATTTGCTTAGTTATGTCGGAATTGATAAAAGGCCACTCAAGGTTTCAATCTTGGGAAACGTCGGCCACTTTTGTGGGATGAATGCGAAAAATCTTCGCTTGGTGCTGCGTGGAAATGCGGATGGCCAGTTAGCATACAACATATTCAACTCAAAAATAAAAGTGTTCGGCGAGACAGATGCAGGGGCTGGCTGGTGCGCAGAAAACTCAGTGTTTAAGTGCGCCGATAGAGAATCCGCAGAACGTATAAGCAAGGTAGTGCGTCAAGATAGCAAAGTTTACTGGCTGAAAAATGGCAAGAAAGTTTTGTTAAAATGAAACAGGATAATGTCCGGAAATTATTGGGCGACTTAGAAGCAAAGCCAGAGAGAAAACTAAAACTCCAAGTAGATAATGATTTGGAAAACAAACTTGAACAGCTTTGTAAAATTTACGAAACTATCAGCCAGCGAATAAATGATGAGAGCGAGTCCAAGTTATATTTTAAGTTTTGTTATAATAGCACGTCTCATGTCAAAGCCAGCCCGAAACTAATCTCAGAATTTGCCTTTCAGCTCGCAAGGTTTGAAGATGAGCCGTACTTTGAGTTAGCTGCAGGGCCATATATTACGGCACTGATTG
>JAHFKX010000115.1 GCA_023245115.1 Candidatus Woesearchaeota archaeon | reverse complement strand
TTTGAAAAATTAAAATTCTTTTTTTACCTTCTAGCCAGCCCGTTCTCAAAGGAAAAAATCGAGTTCGACCTGAGCAAAGTACCACGGGAAGATTTGGTTTACCAGATGATTGGCCAGCTAAAGAATGAGTTTCCCGGGCTTTACAAAGCACTTGTGGCCGACCGCGATGAATATATTTCGCATGGGATTAGACATCTAACCGGACACTTCCCGGACAAAAATATTTTAGTCGTATTGGGGGCAGGGCATTTGAAGGGCGTGAAGAAACTACTTAAAACCTAGGAATTGGACCAGGGCACATACTACTTGCAAAATAAACTGCATTTTGTCCGTTCGGATTTTCGTGAATATACTGTGCTGTGTAGTGCTTAACACACCCATCATGTGTCTGTGCCCATTCTGGCACAGGCGGAAATAAATTATTTACTAATCCGACGAGAGCGTGCTGCACATCCGGAATTAAAAGTGTAGCCAAACCAGCTATGCTTGCACCAACTATAAGCCCTGCTGTTGCTGGATGTTCTGTGGCCCAATCATTAGCGCGTTGTAATGCCGCGTAAACCCTTCCAGCGTAGCCTGTTTTTCTCATAACTTTAATAGCCATATTACCCTTTATAAACTTTGCTGTTGCCTTAACTTTAGCAATACTTAAATCTAAAACAGTTTTTGCTAACCTCATGCATCTCCTAAAAGAAAAGCTCAACCTGCGGCTGTACCAGCAGACCATCCTAAATACTGCTGTCCAGAAAAATACTCTGGTAGTCCTGCCGACTGGCTTGGGAAAAACACACATTGCGGCTGCGCTCGCATCTCTGCGTTTACCACATGGGAAAATTCTTTTTTTGGCGCCAACAAAACCACTTGTTGCACAACATTTGAACACATTCTCAGAAATTTTTGAGCCTAAAGAAGAATTAGTTTTATTTACCGGCGAGACAAAGGCAAAGTTACGAAAAGATTTATGGGATAAATCAAAAATAATTTTCTCAACGCCGCAAACTGTGAAGAATGATTTAATTTCCGGAAAATTATCTTTCGGCGATGTTGCGCTGTTGATTTTAGACGAAGCCCACAGGGCAACGGGAGATTATGCATATACTTTCTTGGCAAAGGAATACGCCAGACAATCCGCGGTTCCTAGAATTCTAGCACTAACGGCCAGCCCTGGCAAAAATGAGGAAAAAATAAATGAAGTTTGCAGAAACTTGCTGATAGACGCAGTTGAAGCGAGAGACCGAGAGCATTTGGAGGTAAAATCTTATGTCAAACCGCTAAAATTTCATTACGAATTTGTTGATCTGCCAGAAGAAATGCTGGTAATTCGTGCAAGGTTACTAAATGCAATCAAAGCGCGACTGGAAATTCTAAAATCAGCAAACCTAGTTACGTCTACAGATATTTCCAAAGTAACTAAAAAGTCATTGCTCCTGCTCCAAGGCTCGCTGCAGGTTCAGATGGCGCAACAAAATTTTGAAGTTGCGCACGCGCTCTCAATCTGCGCGGCCTTAATGAAACTCACACATGCGTTGTCGTTGGTAGAATCAGAATCTCTTGCCTCGCTAAAAAATTATTTTGATAACATTTGGGAAGAATCAAAAAGCACAAAGGTTCGCGCGGTCAAGGATATTATTGCAGATTTTAACGTGCGCGCTGCTTACGCGTTGACAAATTCAGCGATTGAGAAAAACATTGAGCATCCGAAGATGGATGCACTTAAAAAAATTGTTGAAAAGCAAATTGCAGAAAAAGCGGGCTCAAAAATATTAGTTTTTGCCGAAATCAGGACAAACATACAGAAAATTCTAAACACATTAGATGAAATTTCCGGCCTTGAGGTGCACAAGTTCATCGGGCAGGCCTCCCGCGAAGAAAAAGGAATGAATCAGAGAGCGCAGATAGAGGTTATTGAGCAGTTCAAGCGCGGCGAGATAAATTGCTTGGTTTGTACTGCGGTTGCGGAAGAAGGGCTGGACATCCCGTCTGTTGACTTAGTAGTATTTTATACTCCAATTCCCTCGGCGATTAGAAATATCCAGAGGCGCGGACGGACTGGCCGGCAAGAGATCGGCCGCGTCGCAGTCTTAGTTACGAAAAATACAAAAGACGAAACTTATTACTGGGTAGCAAAAAGGGCAGAGGCAACAATGAGGTCAGCGATACAAACTATTTCGCATAACAAACAGCCGGCGGCTACTGAACAAGCTGCAACACTAAACCAATTTATTAGGGCAGAAAAATTAAAACCGGAGGAAAAAATTACAATTTTCGCGGATGTCAGGGAGCGCGGGCCACTGATTGACAAGCTATATGAAAGTGGGGCGAA
>JAHFKX010000004.1:10855-19220 GCA_023245115.1 Candidatus Woesearchaeota archaeon | reverse complement strand
ATCATACCAACTGCCAGTAAATACCTAAAATTGAATATGTTTGTAGAATAATTGCTAAAATCAAAAATCTGGCCGCCACTGTCTGTTCTGTTTTGCCCGTAAAGCAATTCTGCGACATAGCTCATAATACTTCCGAGCTGGTTATAGAATATTGAAAATTCAACGCCACCAACTGCACCATTTACTTTTTTGCCAGTTATTTGTTTATAAAGCCCTCTGATTTTGTCTTCGTGTTTTGAGGTGAATAAAATTGTATGCAAACTATCTAATCTTTTCTGGACTTCCCAGATTAGCTCAACATATTCCTTTGGTGCGTTCATACCAGAATGGCTGTCGCTCGCCGAGACTATTGCTGCAAAAGATGAGAGATCAGCTACCGAGCCGATCCAAGAGTCATTAACCATATTAGCAACAGCCTGCCAGTGCGCGGGCGTGCCAACTCTTTGATAAAGAAAATCTGCTGTACTTGTCAAAATTTCGAGCAATTCCGCTGGCTCTGCCTTTGCTACAAAATTGTCAAGGCTTTTCGGGTCGTCAGGGACGTCCTTCATGAGCTCGTATAAACCTGTTGCCATAGATTTTGAAAGTGAAAAGGGTTTATAAATCTTTCCATAGAGAAAAGCTTTTAAACTACTATTAATATGTTAGTATATGGCACTACGAATTGTCCCACGATTTAAGCTAGAGGAACTAACCGAGTTAGTACAATCTGCTGGCCTGCAAGACCTAACAGAAGCAACATGGCCGGCATTTCAAACTGAGGCTGCAAAACTTATTGGCAGAACGGTTGATGTCTACTCACGTGTTAGCGGTGCGTGGGATTATGATAACCCTGCAAAATTACATAGATTAGAATATCAAAAGCCATCCGGTCAATTTAAATCTGGCTTTCAAATAGAACTTTTGCGCGGAAGTCTCTCGGCGTATTACCTTTACAGCTTCAGCCAGCCAAACCGCCCGGTTAAGTTCGCCTTCCTGAAAGACGGGGAAAGCGTTGTCGGCGTTTGCCTGCAAGGCGAAAATACCAACGCGTTTGTTCTGGCGTAGCAAGCCTTAAAAGTTTAATGGCTTGAGTTCTTTCATGGCTTTGAAGACACAAACTGGCCTCGATGGACTTCTTACTCTGCTCGACTCAGCCAGCCTGCAACAATTAACCGAAGCTGCGTTGCCTGCCTTTATGCGCAATGTAAACTGGCGCTTCAGGGGAAAGGCCGTTAATGCATACATACAAGCTAATAAAACCTGGCGATACGAAGGACGGGCAACTTTCCGAGGTGTGCTGCCTACCACCGCAAAGCTTGGAGTTACAGTAAACTACAGCGATACTTACATAACTTACTGCCTACCTGACGGGCCGGTTGGCTTTGCCTTTCTGCAAAAAAATGAAAAAATTGTCGGGCTTTATCTGAAGGGCACTACAGAAAATGTCTGGATTTTGAAGCAATGAATGCCATTCTGAATTTGAAACACACCCCTCTATTTCCCATGGAGAGCGGTTTTATATTTGTTGTCTGTACTGGTTGGAATGGCGTTCCAATTTTGAAATAGCGTTTAAGGAACAACGTTTTTGTAGTGGAAATCTATTTCAAAATAGAAACACTTATATATTTGTAGTGTTTCAGAATTTCTTGAGGTGTATAGCACTCGCAGTTTGTCGTTCGTTGTCGGTCTTTTGTCTTTGACAGCAAATTACGACGCTGCTGTGCGATAATTATGGAGGGTGAACGTTCTGTTTTGCTGGCAAACCTGTTCGATGGCAAGACTGTCGAAGTTTTGAAGAAATTGCTCCACAAGAAAGATGTGTTCTACCTGAGAGACCTGGCCCGCGAAACCAGCGTTTCCCTTGCAACTACGTTTAGAATTGTCCAGAAGCTTATGGCCATGGGGCTAGTCAAAAAAGTCCAGCAGGACAAATTTGTGTTTTACCATCTTGTTAGGGATACGCCGCTGTTCAACGAGGTGCATGCCCTAATTGTCGGCTCTGCGCCGGATCCGATACGGCTGTTCAAGGAAAAATTATTGGAGCGGTTCAATAACTTTACATTATACAAAGATAAAGACAAAAAGCTATTTATTGTCGGCGATGAAATCAAAAACGGCGAGATTGACGAGCTGGCCAAGTCCATCCAGGACCAAACCGGCACAAAGATTAATTTTATGGTATTGCAGATGCAGATGTTTGAGAGCATGAATAATATGGGCCTGATTGCCAAAGATAAGCTAAGCTCAGTCTAAGGATATTGCCGAAAAGTTTATAAAACACAATATAGCTAATCAAATATGAAAGTTACGAAAGAAGCCCTGTACAGCAGATTTACCGGCCGGCCGTATGACACACAAGACGTAGCACGTACTCTTATGGCACCAGAACAAATATTCCGTACGCACGGTGCAACACTTAGTTTTGGAGACGTTACGGTTGATCCAGCCAACCACAGAATTTATGTAAAATCACCAACACCAGACTTAGTTAGGAAAGCATTTGATCTTGTCCTAGCTGGACGTATCGACTCTATGCAACATAGCAGTCCGCTTCATCGCTTGACAGTTTTTTCGGGTGGCGAAAAAAGTGGCCTTTTGGAGTTAGAGCTTTTGGCAAATGGAGAACCACTTACTCATGCAGATGGTGTAGGCGCGGCAATTTTTGAAGATGAAGAAAAAACCAAAGAAGCAGTAAAAGCGTGGTCAAGAGTTGCTGCTGAATTCAGCTACAGGGCTTACTTGAAAACAGTAGAGATTAGCGATGGGTGCAGTGCGTCTCAACTATGCGTTGAGCCACTTGGCGTACCATACAACTTAGACTTGCCTGCGCTTTTGGCAAACAAAGGGCTAAAAGAACTCGGCTCTGTGTTTACAGTTAACACGACTGATGCGCGAATAAGTGTTGATAATTATTGGTTAACAGTTTATCCCCGCACAACTGATGCGGCCCGTAAGGCATTAGATTTGCTCATGGGCGAAAACGCCAGCGAACCAATTGTTTCATATGAAATTCAGACTGATACATTTTTAGAGCGCGTTGCAACCAGGATATCCAATGCATACTGGAGGGCCACGTATTTTCGAAATAACTTTAAAATCACTGCACCGCCAACATTAGGGGCTTTATTCGGCGGCACCCTTGCCTACGCCGTGGGAACGCCAGTTGTTCCTGTTGCATTAGGTTTCGCAATAATTTTCTCCGGAGCTGCCGCCGGGTGGTATGGTGCGCCTGCGCTAGATAAATTTGCAGGTAGAAAACGCGCTGAGCGCGAAGCTGAGCAAGCCAGGCGTCATGCCAGCGCCGAAGAAAATCTTGCCAGATTTGCAGGCAGCCATCTAAAAACGCCAGCCAAGTGTTTTATCGTAACAAGTAACGCATGTGCCAGAAAATTACCTACTGCTAGCAACTAGACTTATAATGCGCCAAATTTTTATGATTAAAACCTAATTAATTTTTTCTCCGGCAGCGCAAATACTGCCCGGTTGCCGCTGTAAACTGAAGCACTGCCAACAGTTACGATTGATTTGCCTGCGCCCAAATCGTAAATGGTGTTAAACGCTGGCGACTGGTGGCCGCGGACTAAAAGCTCTAAACCATTAAACTGCATGAACTCTCTTGCAGCACTGTCGCTAACTTCCCGGCTGCCACTGCGTTCACTATGTTGGTCAGCCTGCTCAAATGTAAAATCATTCCACAAAATTTCCTGTACTAATGGGTCAAATAAAACCTTACCCCAATTTTTGAAAACATAATTATCTGTTTTATTCTCGCTAAGCCGTTCACATGGTATGCCCCCGTGCACAACTAACATTTTATGTTTGGAATTACAATATGCAATTGGCGCAATCTTAAATGCCGCCACATACATCGTCTCTGTAACTTCTGCGGGCGACTTGCCAAGACCAGCAATCTTTTTTCTAAAATTCCTCGGTATTACTAAGGACTCTGCATCGTGATTCCCGGGCAGAAGAACAACGTTTGGATTTCGTGCCAGCACGGGCAGTAAGTTTAAAACCTCAATATCCTGCGCACCGCGGTCAATGTAATCGCCCACAAAAACAACGCGATCAAAGTTCGGCAATTGACCCAGGACATATTGCAGCGTTCCCAAATCACCATGAACATCACCGACAACTAAAACTTTTTCGGCGGAATCCTCAATGACTGCGGGCTTCTGGCTAAAGGACTGCATTAATTCGGAGCAGGCAGTTATCAAGTCTTGTGCGGTTACCATACTTTAAGCTATATGGATATATTTATAAATCTTTAGTTTACTATAACTGCGAGCCAAATGGTTTCAAAACAAAACATAGACTCTGCGGACGTGATGGGCATGCTGTACCAGGACTGCAAGCTCATGGAAATTGTTGCTGCCCATGCCAGCGGTACGCTAGGTGACCTGCTGCTCAAAGAAAAAGCCAACCAAGCAAAAAATGCAGTTGAATTTATTGACAGATATTTTCGCATGCAATATTTTGCTGATACTGATTTAGATGGCGCGCCGAAAGAACAGCCAGATTGCCTAGAAAAAGATTTAGAAGAACTTAAGGCAGAAAAAAACAGCGATTTGCTGAAACGTAAATTTTCAGAAAAAATCCTGAAGTTCCAGTTAGATTCTGAATTTTCCTGCGAGCTTGTGAACGTTATTTACGGCAGAAAAAAACCAGAGCAGGTTGCAAGCAGGTACATGACTGGCTACCGGGCAATTTTCTTTGATATGCTTAAAATCCTTGGCTGTACGCCTGATGTCGTATTTCCTAGGCTTGCGTTTTTGCGCGCGAGCGAGAGCATTGATGACGTCTTAAAATCTCTTCCGGACAACACGGAACACCTGAAAATTATTTTCGGCCAGCTTGCCATGCATGCGATCATCTACGGAAACGCAATAATGGCTGAAGAAAATTTGCACAATTAATGTTCTTGCTTTAGTCTTGCTGGCCTTGGAAACACGCGCACAACTATATCTGGTTTATTATCTGGTCTGATTAACACATGCTGACCTACTAAAGCAGTCAGATCCCCGCCGTTGAACGAAATCGGGCGGCCTTCCGTATTATTTACTAAAAATGCAGTCGCATCACCAATATTTGTGCGGACGCTGACGACATGCGGCCTTTGATACACTACTCGGAAACCCTGTCCGAGTAATTTTCTTGCCTCTCCGATGCTGACCTGCCTTACTGGCCTGCCGGGCTGCGAGTGCCAGCCTTCTGTTTGAGTTTTTTCTAAGTAAATTCCCCCTTGCTCTGCTAAATTTGTATAATTAGCCATTTTATTCTCCTGCTAACCTACCTTCAAGCTTCGGCATGGTTTGAGCTACATGGGCAAGTTCATGCCTTGCCATTATCGCAAAAGTTTGCTGTGCTGCCTTCTTTCGGTCCCGCATAGTCGCGTAAACCATGGCGTATATTAGCAAGTCACCCGTAAGAACCGCAGATTCCAAAAGCTGGCCAGCCGCAATAGCATACCAAAGCGCCCCGCCAGATACAGCTGTTCCAATGCCAAGTACAGTTTCGAGTTTATGTGCCCTTAAATAGTTCATTGGATTCATTTTAACAAATCCTCCAACACTTTTTGGAAGTCATGCCTTGCCTGCGTTTCAGCGGCAACTGCTAACCTAAATTGCTCAGAAGTTACGATTCTGTGATATGTTTGAACTGCTTCGACTAGCCTATCGGCGCTAGCCCTTGTAGCAACATGGACTACGAGCGACTGATGTTTATCTGATTCTATTTCATAACCAAATTTTTTCGCAACTGCTTCGCCTGCGAGAAGTTGTAATTGCGATTCCGGGTCACCATAATAGTCTGGCGCGCGGTTTAGATTTACATGTACGTTGTATATATCTGCGAATTCCGCAAAATCTGGTGTGCTCCTTGCAAAAAAATATGTGCGGTAGCGTTCGACATTGGCAGGTTCGCCAAAAACAATTACCAGCTGCCTTCCAAAAGTTATTATGTAGCCTTTTTCTGCCATGTACTGCTCTGCTGTTAGTTTTTCTACCATCACACTCTCATCCTAGCCAGCCTTGGTGCCAAGCGATAAATTTGTAGTGCGCGCTCGGCTGCCTCGCGCAAGGTTTTTCCTTTTACGTACGCAATATGATCTTCTTCTTTGTCAACATGCTGCACTAACTCGAATAATGAGCGATGCTCGGGCATTATTAACTTTGCAACTTTATCTGGGTTTTGCGATTTAAGTGGCAACAATGCTTCAAACGAATGCCGATCTCCGAGTGCTTTTGGCGATAGCGAATAATCAAAAACCCTATACCAATCGCCACTAATAGTCTCGCGCTCGTAAAAAAGCTGTGCCTGCATTTTCTCAGCCCTTGCAAGGCGCCTGAATTTCGGAACTAAATCGTTAATAGTATTCATATCTGCTAAAACCATTTCAATTGCGGGCCGGACTATGAGATCCTGGATTGCCGTATTATCAGAAAACTGGCGAGGTATACTATGTGGCCAAATTTTTACAACGAAACGCGTCTTGCCTCTCGTAAATGTTACATTGTCGCCAGATATTGCGCCAGCCTCTTTTTTGAATGGAAAAGCAAACGGTTTCGCGTACCATTCTGGAAATTCAACAGTTACTGATTTATAATATGCGCTTATTTCGTCCATTTTAATCATCTTACGGCAATATTGTGCATTTATAAATGTTTTGCTGGGCTTGTGTTCGGTTTTGATATGGCAATATTATGAGGCAAAAGAAATATAACGTTAACTTGCCACTCGGCGCGAGATTGAAATATATTGCCGGCTTTAGCGCAGGCTGGGCTGGCGATGGCCAAACAATTGCAACTAGACAAGGCGTAATGGCAGTCCGGGCTTAGCACTGGTTTTATTTCGGAAGGGTAAGGCTTGTCAAAACCCACTGGCCCATTCCAACATCATACACTGACATTTGTGCTGGCCTTAGCGCGGTATTTACTAAATTAGCATCTGCTAATACCCAGCTTGTGCCTGTCCAAACGTACATCTGGCCTACCGGTGCAGATGTAGCTGGTTGTGTTTGGCTTGCTGTTGGCGCAGTTCCCAGTGCCCAACTGCTGCCAGTCCAAACGTTCACCTGCGTTGGCATAGGAACCATCCGCCAAGTTGTTCCGTCCCACTGCGCTGCCTTGTTGTTTGTTACGTCTGGCTGTGGCTGCGGTGTTGTTGGCCCAACGACTGTTATCCAGGCGCCGTTTTTGAAGATTAGTATTTGTGGAATTGTGGGCGGTGGCAGTGGTACTGACGAACCTGGGTACAGCCAGCCAGCCGCGTCGTCTCCTAAACTGGTAATTTGGCTAACATCACTACTTTGTATAAATTTCAAATAAAGAAGCGTACCAGCAGTGCCTGCGGGTATTCCGTCTTTACTCACTAATTCTATTAGCAGTTTTCCCTGTGGCTGTTCTGTAATTCTATAAACTGTACTCGGAATTTGCATTTTCAAACCTGAGCTGCCACTGTAGGTATATTTACTGCTGTCATAGTTCAAGTTTATTTTTATGGAGTGCGCAATTTGCGGCGTAGATATAAAGACAGGTACTTCCACATTGCCAAGGCGCACGTTCGAGCCAATGTTCGAAGAAAAATCGTTGAAGCTATTGATTAAATCCTTATTTGCGTTTATGCCTGCGCTGCTTTTGACAGAAAATGGTGTTTCATCCCAGGAATCTGGCGATATCTGCAGTATGTCTGAAACGAGATTTTTGGCATCCGCATCCGTGCCATTGAGATTATTTTTAAGCATTTGTAATTCCTGTGGCGGTAATGCCGCGGTACCTTGTGCTTTCAGGTTTGCCTGGAAATTTGCTAGCTGTGCGCGTGTTAGAATTACATCATTGCCATTAAGCTTTTGCAGTGCGAAATTTGCCGAATCAATGAATGCCTGATTTAACACAGCAAGTTTTTGGGCAGCGAGAAGCGCATACTGCCTTGATTCTATCGCGTGCGCCCGTATCCAATAATAATCTTTGGCCTGCTCCGCACCCATTAATTTTTCATTTGCAGATACAAACGCATCTACGGCATCAGCATAGTCTCCGCCGGCAGTGAACAGCTTATTAATTATTTGCGTTTGAGCGTCTACGCCATTCAATGGATTAATAGCTTTGTGCGTTAAAACGACTGGCATTTTATAATTCACATCAGGTGGATCTGCAATTATCTTTTTGGCCTGACCAAGATTTTCCACATCATTTGCTATTTCATCTGCCTGAACATGGACCCATGCCTCTGGGCCAAATACTATTGATGCGAGAGTGAACGCTGCCATTTTAACTATGTTAAATCGTGCAACCCTCCTCGCGTCATTTTTAACGACAGTCTGCAAGCATTGATCGTAATCAGGATTTTCGTTACCACCGCAAAGCCTACCCATTGGCACCACAAA
>JAHFKX010000004.1:0-10845 GCA_023245115.1 Candidatus Woesearchaeota archaeon | reverse complement strand
CGGTGTCTTTCCAGCCCTCATAATCTTCTTTCTGTGCGCCATTCCATTCTTGGCTTTGTGATGGATCTCCTGGGCATGCATCAGTACCGTTAAACCCGTTTTGGCTTCCATCGTCCTTTTTGTCTGGTATACCATCATTATCATAGTCCGGACAACCAACAGCACTTCCCCAGCTTCCAGTGCCTGCAGTCTGCGGGCACATATCTTGACTATCTGGAACTCCATCACCGTCGCCATTAGAATCTATACTAAAATAAGAAGTAGTATATGTATTAGAAGCACCTGTTACTAAACTAGTGTATACTACAATTTCCCCATAATAATTTTTTCCGTTCGGAGCCTGCTTTTGAAACACATCATCTTTCTGGTCCCATTGCCATGTATGTGTTTGACCTGGATCTACTTCATAAGATATTGGCACATTAGCACCTGCTAGCACATAGCAGGAATGCATTTCCTGTGTTATGAAATCTGTCTGGCCATTGGCCTGCAGTTGTCCGACTAATATCCCGTTACAGTCAACGTATATTATATCCTGTCCGGTGTTATTTATTGTAAACGTTACTTTATCTTTACCCGAAATATAAACGCTATTAGGTTTATCAACGTCGAACGTCAGCTTGAGCGCAGCATGCGCTGGAACAGGCACATAGCTTAACAAAAATAAGCACAACGTTATTACAACTGCTATTTTTTTAAATAAATTTTTTGGGGCCGAAATACTGTTTATCATTTTAGCTATTATGCAGTAGTAAAGCTTATAAACCTTGCTACGTTAGCAACTAAATGAAATCGCAGCATATGATTATATTGCTATTAGCAATTCTGCTGTTCAGTGTGCCTGTTGCTCATGCACAACTTATAGGACTGCAAAACAAAGGCGTAGTAACAAAGAATGCGCCGTTCACATATGTAGACAATAAAATTGTTAAAGGCGACACATATAAAATTTATCTCGTTAGTATAAATGTAAATATGAGTAAACAGGGTTTAATGCGCGTAACTACAACTCTGCAGTTCGAACTCAACGGGGCAAAATTCAGGCCAGCTGCATTCACCCTTGGCTCTGCGTGGATTTTTAATGGTGGTAAGGGGCCAACCTTTACGGTTGAACAAATCCGGCCATCTCGCTGCCTTCCCCGTACAAACCAGTGTTCTGAAGACGCAGTTGGAATTAGCGTGCGCTAATTGGCGTGTCTTTTAATACGCTTCTTAAGTGCAACCAGAATACTGGAAAAAGCCCCATACCAGAAAACTGCCATGGAAATATTTTAGTTATTTTGAAGGGCTGCGCCTCGACTAAAACAGGAATTTCGTATGCAAATATATTACGATTCTCATGAGTATCTTTTAAAATACTTATTAAATCTTCTGGAAAATGTGATTCTGATACTAATACAGAAAAATAAACACGCGACCTAACCGGCGACATCTTTGCTACGCGTCTAAGTTCTTCTTCGCCAAGATCATACGTGCTATTTATAAAATTAGTGATGGACTGCAGTGTTTCTGTCTGGCCATCCGCGTTGCCGATACAAAAAACAGACAGCCCACCAAACGGCCCAATATTGCGTCTTGTTGCCAACAAATATCCTTGCGGAGTTTGTGATAGTCCATACCCAAACTGCGACCTAAGCCTATGTACCAGCCCATCTTTGAACGAAAATTTATTATTATTCATGTGATTATGTGCACCTTATGGCTATAAAAACCTTTCCGCAGCAAGCCAGCCAACCGCATACCCGCACAAACCAATGCTCTGAAGATGCGGCCCTGCTAAAAATGATTTAATGAAAAATTTTATGAAAAAGTGCAAATGCAGTTTTTCTGCTGATTAGCCATGAAACCGCCGATTTTTTTGGACTAACTATACGTTCAGTTTATAAGTGTTTGCTTGCGTAAATAGGTATGAAACGGGATGCAGCTCGGCAATTACTTAGAGATTTAGAAGAACCAACGCCGGAAAAACAGCTCAGGGTCGAGGTAGATGAAGATTTAGATGACAAGCTTGAAAAGATTTTTAAATTATACAAAAAACTCGCATTGGAACAAACATATGCTGCTAGATTCCCGGAATATGAATATAAATTTGATTCATGGGTGCTGGCACGCGGATTAGAAAAAGGGCTGAAAACGCTGGCAAAACAAGTTACTATAACTCCACACATAATTGAAGAATTTGTTTTAAGGCTTGAAAAATATTACAAATCAAAAACTGCTCATAATTTTTCCGAAAACACAGGGGTATTTATTTCCACTTTGATTAGCATATCATACAAACAAGGCCACAACAATTTTCACATCCCTTTGATTGCCAGCGAGCGTTTGGAATCTATAATGTATCTTTGCGGCCGTCTGGATGGAGAAACAGGCAAGCCCATTGAAATTTCTGTAGTCGGCTCGCCGGACTATGGCTGTTTAGATAGGTCAAAGAATTTAACTGTGAAGCTGACTGACATGCCAACTGACTGGACTGGCCTTGACGGCAGAATTACTGGCTATGCAACTAACTGTACACTCAAAAGCGAGCGCAGGGACGTATTAGATACCTACGCAAAGGGTGCTGGCGAGGGCTGCAAATTCTACCTAATAAAAGACGGGAAAGAGGAATTAATTGCAGAAACATGAAAAAATCCAACAACCTGCGGGGCATATTAAGCGATTTGGAGCCGCTGAATGAAGAGAAACAGCTCAAGGTCAAGATAGATGAAAAGCTAGAAAGCCGGCTGGAAAAGTTGTTTCGTGTTTACGAGAAATACCTACGCCAAAACATATCACAACTATTCCCGCCACGTTATGTTGATGCAGCAGCGCCAGGGTACGCCGCAACTATCTTAGGAATAATAAAAGTTACGCCCCACACAATTAATGAATTTGTAAGCCGCGTTGTTACTTATGAAGACTATGAAAACTTTGAACGCACAGGCAACTTCTTAGCCTTGCTTGTCCAGCAGGCTTACAACAAAAATTATAATAATTTTACGCTGAACCTAACACACCTGCGGTCATTAAACATACAGACACGCATAGCTGGCACCAGCAATAAGCCGCTGAAGCTGACGATTGTTGCAGACTTGCCGCCAAAATGTCTCAGATATATTCAGCACTGCGATATAACTATTAAAGGCACTGTTAGTTGGTATGCATTTCAAGGCGTAGAAGATTCCACATTCGTTTTTGAATCTGCCGGCAAGTACAGCGGGGAAGGCGCGCAACGCTGTGTCTTCAAAAGCCCATCAAAAGAATCGCTTAGCGAGATTGCGCGGCGTGCCAAAGGGAATTGCAAGTTTATTTGGCTGAATGGAGACACAGAAGTTAATTTATACCAAGAATCTCAGGTTATGAATTAAAAATTATTTACTTAAACGATATAACAAAAACTCGCTGCTCGCATCTAACGCAAACTCTAGGAGTTTGCGGATGGAAAAATGTAAACATTTTTTCATATCCACGGGCTATGTGAAAAATCCTATGGGATTTTCCAGCACCCGAAAATGCTACGCATTTTCGTTGAAGCCCGTGGTTTTACGATGCTCATTTAAATGGCAAGTTTTTGGAATGGAAAATGCGCTTCAACGCCGAACTTGTTCGGCGAGGTGGCAAAATGAAACATTTTGTCACATCCCGCGCTCTGAAGAGCGGGATTTTAGCGCATTTTTCATAAATCGCGATATATTCCGCGAAATAGAGTTTCCAATCTCTATTTTACAAAATATATTACTACACAGTAACAAATTTTAGCAAGTTATTTAAGTACTTCGGTTTTAGAAACAATCCTGAATGAAAAATGTGTATCCGCCAGTTACGATTTCAATTTTGACACTGTTAAAAGTCAATTCTGGAATCGGAACTTTATGGTTACACACAACCGTAACATATATTAAGTAGTAGTGTTCGTAAAATGAATAGGCCATTGATGGTTCGACCATCCAAGGTAGTAAAGATTTGGGGCTTCGCAGAAGTAAATTTTGTGAATTTCCAAACAGAGAGTAAGGTGGAGGTAAGAAAATGATCGTGAATGAAGAATTTTTAAGTAAGCTAAGGCGAGCGTTTAGCCTAAATTTGTACGAAGTAAAATTATGGACTGCACTTTTGTCCCGCGGGGTTTCTACCGCTGGCGAGTTGTCGGATATAGCGGACGTACCGCGTTCAAGAACGTATGATGTTTTAGAATCACTGGAAAGGAAAGGATTTGTTATTGTTAAACCCGAAAAGCCAATCAAGTACATGGCGATCGCCCCGACTGAAGTTTTGGACCGCGTCACAAAGAGGCTTGCAGAAATCACTGAAGAGAGAACAAAGAGGCTCGAAGGCTTGCACACTTCGGACATTCTGAAGGAGTTGCAGCAGCTTTACAAGCAGGGAATTGAGCCAATGCAGATTACTGACTTTTCGGGCGCGCTAAAAGGCAGGCACAACCTATACGACCACCTCTCAATGCTTGTCAAAGAAGCAGAAAAGTCAATTGCCATTGTAACAACTGAAGACGGCCTTATCAGAAAGGTGCGTGCACTCAAGCCATTGCTGGACAAGGCAAAGGCCAGGGGAGTGAAGGTAAAAATTGCCGCGCCTATCAACGACAAAACGAAGGAAGTCATAGACAAACTTCAGGGTGTTGCGGAAATAAAGGACGTCAAAGATATGAACGCAAGATTTTGCATCATAGATGGCAAGCAGGTCTTGTTCATGCTGATGGACGACAAGGACGTTCACCCAACTTATGATTTGGGCATGTGGGTAAACACACCTTACTTTGCTTCAGCCCTGCAAGAGTTGTTCGAGATGGCCTGGAAGAAGGGATAAACGTCTATAATTTATTATTTTTTCTTAAATACGTTTCCAGAATTCCGATTGCACTGGACGCTAATTTTTCTGCTTCGTCTCTGGCCTTTGGTCGCTCACCGAACTCAAAACTCATGCCGGCAAATCCGCTCTTGTGCACATAATCTATGCGGAATACTTTTTTGCTCAAATCTGCTACCACGGCGAGTGTGTTGCCAGCAGTTTTGGTGCGCAGCACTATGAAATAATTGCGCCCTTTCTCACCGATTACGTAATTTTCTTTTTTGACGAGGCATTTTGCGGCACCATATTCTTCTACCCGCTCTCCTATTCTGTGGGCTGCATCTAGTACTAAAAATTCGCCGAAGTGTTCTGGCTCATCTTCAACACAAATTGACATTTCTGGAACTTCCAAACTGGAATCGACAAGCAATTGCTCAAGCTGGCTTGGATTTTCCAGCCGCACATTATTGAGCAAACAATTTCTGTATGCTACTTCACGCGCACTTCTGCCGCGAACATCTAGCTCTGTAAGAAGAATATTTTGTATTGCAACCGGGACTTTTCCGCCTTGATATTGTTCTTTTATTACGTGAATCTGTATGGCACCGCGTGACGAATCAATTGCCCAAGCAGTTAGATGGCCTACTTTTTCTACCTTCAGGCCGGCACCTTTGGCAAGGTATGCTATATCCATAACGTGTGGCTGATTGCTTGCGTGATTGCGCCTGGCGTCATCCTGCATTTTTCCAATAGCAACGCGGTCCAGTGCTTCTAAAAATTGTTCCGCTGTTTTTATTTGCACCATAACGCTATCGTTACCCATAATCTTAAAAACCTTTCTGCTGCGGCCGTATGTGCGCAATATATCTCGCAAATAAGCTTATTAGTTTATCGTATTTTTATTTTGTATGGATGGGCAGTTTTGCACAGAACATAGTTCTTTAATGATTGGTGGGAATTGCGGCCGCTGTGCTACGGACAGCGCACCAAAGCTATCAGACCTCGAAGAAAAACTCGGCTACACATTCAAAGACAAAGATTTACTTCTTGCGGCGCTGGACTGGCGCGTGGATGCCAAATTTATGCCTAAAGCCAAAACGTTAGAGCTTTTGGGCGACAAGCTCCTTGGTTTGATTGTAACTGAAGAACTTGTAAACTTAATGCCCATGGATGATGTAGTGCTGTTTAATCAAATTCAAAATACTTTAGTAAGCAATAAATTTTTTTCAGAGATTGCCAGCTCTCTGGACGTGCGCGAATATGTCTTACGTTATCGCAGCAAAAAAGATGGCAGAACATTCCCTGCTGATGTATTTGAAGCAGTCACCTACGCAATATACCTAGACGCTGGCCGCGATTTAGAAACCGCGAGAAAATTTGTAATCAAACATGTCATATCACATATTGGGCAGGCACTTGAAAATATTCATGCCCCATATCATACTAACGAGTCAAAATTGTTACGATTGGTTTGGGATACGTATAAAAAATTTCCAAATTATAAATTACTTCCAGCAGAAAAAGGCGCGATAGCTACAGTTGGAATCTATGCGAATGAAACGCTGCTGGCAACAGGCTCTGGCTTATATGTTAGCGCGGCAAGAACAATCGCAATTTTACAGGCACTCAAACAATTAGAACAAAACGCTGCTGAATCAAACACTAGCAGGCCATGAGATAGCTTTTTATCTTTTTCTATGTGCTATTAGGTATGGCATACTTATTTGGCGAAGAGATTCTCGAACTGATTAAAGGTGGCGTTCTTAAAATCGAGCCGTTCGATCGCGGGGCTATGCGGCAGCTGCACGTTGAGCTGAAGCTTGGAAACAAATTTACAACTTTAGTATCTGCTGGCTCTGCTTTTATCGATCCGGCTGACCCAAAATTCAAGTTAAACGAGGAAACAATGCTCACCTCCGCGCAGAAATTCGCAACGATTGAAGTTCAGAACGGCGGCTCTTACGCGGTCGCGCCGGGCGAGTTTGTAATTGGAGTTACAAAAGAAAAAATCACGATGCCAAACAATTACACGGGAATTCTAAATGCGCGCGCATCACTTGGCCGGCTTGGCCTGCAGGTTTTTTGTTCCGGAGGGTTTGTCGACCCAAATTTTTCTGGTTTTATAACGCTGGAAATTTTTAACGCAAACAAAATTCCAATAGTGCTAAAACCCGGCATGCCAATCGTGAAGCTCTCCATGGAAAAGCTTGGCAGGGTGGCGCAGCCGCAGGGGCCTGCACTGACGAGTTTTATGGATGTTAAATAGCATTGACAATTTACTGTGACCTAACAAAACCTTTCTTTTCTTCAATTTCTCTCATGCGTTTTAAAACATCTGCAGCACCTTCTTCTTTGAGAAGTGACGCCCCATTTTCATCTCTCAATTTTTGCTGAAGGTCTAACCCTTTTACGCGGATCCTCGCAGCCGCTTCTTTTTGCGCGGGTGTTACTTGTTCAACAAGTATAAAATCTAATTCTGAGGCAGCGTACATTTGCTTTTTATCATACCATCCACCGTATCTGCAGCGTATGCGATCATCTACTACTGTGCTAAAGTGCGGGCAGCCAACTAAACAGGCAGCATCAATTAACACGTAATATTTTGCCACTCGCGGACGCCTGCCCTCGATATGTTGTTTGCGCCGGGCTAACACTCTGGTTTTATTATTATCGCCGCATACCACATATATTGCTTTAGACGCATTCATAATTAACAACAAAGTTATCGATTTTAAAAACCTTTGCACGATAAGTATCAGCTAACTGACTAAATCTCTGCGACTAATTTTAATTCAGAATCTGCCTGCGGCTTTACTGAATCTCCAATGCCGCGGCCTGCCCAGTAGGCAAGTGACTGTGCTTCAGAACTTAAAGAACCGAAAATGCTCTGTGACTGCTCATATTGCACTAGCCTTGAGCTCTTGAGGCCAGCCAGCTTTTCTGCAACCTGCTGGGCTTCTTTCTTGCCACCGAGCGTATCTATGAGCTTAAATTTCTGCGCGTCAGCCCCGAGCATGACTTGCCCAGTTGCAAGATTATTTACCTGATCGAAAGTAAGATGCCTGTTTTCGGCAACTGCCTGGACGAACTGTACTTTCAGCGCATTAATCAGGCTGAGTAAATATGACCTATCGCTGTCAGAAAGTTCCTTGTACGGCGAGCCAGTGTCCTTGTACTTGCCAGACGTCAGGCTGTTGTATGTCACTCCATATTTGTCAAATAATTTTGAGTATTCTAAATAAGAACCGGTAACGCCAATTGAGCCAGTTATAGAAGCTTCATCAGCAACAATTTTATTTGAGGCTGAAGCTATCCAGTACGCACCTGATGCGCCAACTTCGCGAATCCACGCAACTGTCGGCTTGCTGGTCTGCTTAACTGCAGTTGCAATTTCTTTTGATGCTACTACTGTTCCTCCGGGTGAATTTATCTCGATAATTATTGCTTTTACATCATTGTCTTTGTCTGCCTTTCTCAGCAGTTTCACCATGTCCTTCGCAACATTTGAATCAATGCTGCTGTCCAGCGTTATAACTGCCATAGTTGGCGCGAGAACTTTTTCTTCCTGAGAAAGCTTAACGCCAACATAAATAACCGCTATCAAAATAAGCGCCGTGATAAGAAGTGCTGGCAAAACAGATGGTTTGTTCTTAGTGGCCATCCTATTTGCTCAAATTAAAGATTTATAAACATTTTCTATTGCATTAATTCATGCAAAACCTAATTGACGTACTGCTTGGCCTGCCAAAACTGGACAAGGGCTCAATAGAGCTAGCCAAAATACGCTGGGCAGAAAAGAACAAAGGGAAGATTCCACTGAGCTCGGATATCCTAAAAGGCCTAAATAATTTCTCTGGCCGGCGCGTGGCACGATTAAAACAAATGCTTATTACAAAACCGACTAGAACAATCTCCGGCGTTTCCACAATAGCTGTCATGACAAAGCCAGCCGGCTGCGTTGGGCGCTGTACCTACTGCCCGACTGCTGTGAATGCGCCTAAATCATACACCGGACATGAACCAAGTACAATGCGCGCAATCAGAAATAATTATGACGAATATAAAATTGTACAGAATAGGCTGGCACAGCTGCACAACGTAGGGCATAACACTGACAAAAATGAGGTAATAGTACAAGGCGGGACGTTCACGTGGCTGCCTTTTGATTATCAATACGACTTCATAAAAAATATTTTTGATGCATTCAACCAGTTTGGCTGCTGCACTAAGGATGTACCATGCAAGAAACACACAACAAAAAATATTGCTGAATCGCATAAACTAAATGAAACTGCGCAGAACCGCGTCATTAGCTTGATAATTGAAACACGGCCTGACTGGTGTAAAACAGAGCACATTGAACGCATGCTAACGCTTGGTGCTACGCGCGTCGAGCTTGGCCTGCAATCTATTTATGAATTCGTTCTTGAAAAAATAAAGCGTGGCCATAATTTATCAGAAGCGAAGCGCGCAATACGTGAGTTGAAGGACGCCGGATTTAAAGTAGACCTGCATATGATGCTTGGCCTGCCTGGCTCTTCCAAAGAACTTGATAAAGAAATGTTTCGCATCATTTTTGAAGATGAAGATCTCAGACCTGATGGCCTGAAAATTTATCCATGCGGCGTTATCAAAGGCTCAGAACTCTATACGCAGTGGATTAACGGTGAATACCAGCCCATAAATGACGAATATATTGCTGAGGTTCTGGCAGACATAAAAACAAAACACATTCCACCGTACGTTCGCATCAAACGAATAATGCGTGACATACCTAGCAACTTTGTTGAAGCGGGTTACAAATCAACAAATCTGCGCCAAATGGTGCAAAATTATTTGAAGAGCAACAACATAAGATGCAGATGTATCAGATGCCGAGAAGTTGGCCACAGGTGGAATGAGTTTCACATACTGCCGCAAGCTGTCACACTTTGCAGGCAAGATTATGATGCAAGTGGCGGGAAAGAAATATTTTTGTCTTTCGAAGATAAAGAACAGGACATTCTGCTGGGCTTTTTGCGCCTGCGTTTGTGCGCAAAGGGTGCTTTTGTCAGGGAACTACACGTTTACGGAGAAGCTGTTGCGATTGGCAATGAGGCAGGCGATAATATTTTAGCCGCACAACACCGTGGCTACGGAAAAAAACTTCTTGCTGAGGCAGAAAGAATTACAAAGGAAAATAAATATAAATCCATAAAAATATTATCCGGCGTTGGTGTGAAAGCGTATTACAGAAAGCTAAGCTACGAAGACGAGAGTGTGTACGTTACGAAGGCACTGTAAATTCCGTATGCTTGAGTTCCATTAACATTTTTAACCTAATTTATATAAAAACATCATGCTGTCAATCATAATACCAACATATAACGAATCTAAATATGTGGGCAAGCTTCTGCAATCACTTTCTGAGCAGACGTATAAAAATTTTGAAGTGATAGTTGTAGACGCCCATTCTGACGACGAAACTATGGCTGTTGTTAATTCATTTTCGCATAAAATGAAACTAATTATGACACGTCAACTTGGAAAAGGCGTTGCCAATGCGCGAAATTTTGGGGCAAAACTGGCAAGCTCTGACGTTTTATTATTTCTTGACGCAGACGTTATTTTAAAAAATTATTTTCTTGAGTACGCACTCCGCGAATTCAAGCAGCGGGCACTCGAAGCCGCCAGTGTTTATATGCGGCCGCTCGAGGGTGAGTTCGGCCTGTTCGGCAGGAAGCGCGCCTGGGATCGCTTAGTATGGCAGATATTTTTTAACACGGTCATAGGTGTTTCACAATATATTTATCCCGGAGCGGTTGGCGTGTGTATTTTTTGTAAAAAAACACTGCACAAAAAAATAAATGGATTTGACGAGACTATTACGCTTGCCGAAGATTTTGATTATGTTGGCCGAGCCTCGAAATTTGGAAAATTCAGGGTGATGCGCAGATCTGTATTTGTTTCTGTCAGGCGGGCAGAAATGGAAGGCCGGCTGAAAAATCTTATAAAATATGTTCTTGCAACGCTCCATAAATTATTCTTGGGCGAAATTCGCAAGAATTTTTTTAAATATGA
>JAHFKX010000003.1 GCA_023245115.1 Candidatus Woesearchaeota archaeon | reverse complement strand
ACCTGCTTCTTTTGCGCTCCGAGCCCCGAAATTATCAAACAGCGTGTGCTTTAGCATAAAAAATGAATATGCAAATGTTACGCAAATCAAAGGATTTTACACAATCTTTCTGACATTAGTTACGCATACTCTTATCTGGACTTTTTGGGCGATTTATATGCCGATTTATCTGATGGACCGCGGCTTAAATTTAGAATCGATAGGGCTAATACTAACCGCGGTATGGGGAATTGGGGCGTTAATGCAGATACCACTGGGAAAACTAATAGATAAATACCCTGCGCGATGGATTTTAGTTCCGGGCTTTTTCCTCATATGGATTGGCGGCCTGCTATTCTTCCAGTTCCAAAATTTCTTTAACTATCTCATAAATCGCGTTATGATGGGGCTTGGCTATGATCTTGCATACTGGCCAGCCATCGGAGTTTTCGCTAAAAATACGCCAAAAAAAATTAACGGCGCAGGCTGGGCAGCCATAGCAGCCGGCGTCAACATAGTTTATGGCATTGCTGCGTTAGCAGGCGGTTTCCTGACAGAAAATTTCGGCATAGATTTGGTGCTTTATACTTCGAGTTTTTTCGCATTAATAGTTGCTATCCTGCTGCTGAGAAGCAAGCTCTACCTTGAGACTGGCCTGCCGCCGCATAAGCACAAGGCGCACCATCAAATCCATCATCACGTACGGCATGGCGCAAACAGAAGGATTTAAAAATACATTTTTCCCCTGAAACATATGATTGAACGAACCTTAATTTTAGTCAAGCCAGATGGCGTGGCCCGCGGGCTAGTCGGAGAGATTGTTTCTAGGTTTGAGCAACGGGGATTGAAGATTGGCGCAATTAAACTGGTGCGCGTGCCAGAATCTTTAGCAAAGAAACACTATGACTATGACGATATTGTGAAAAGGCGTGGCGAGCTCGTCTGGAAAAAACTTGTGAAATACGTAACAAACCAAGTCGTGGTCGCTCTGGTAATCGAAGGTGTTGAAGCAATCGCGCTGGTCAGAAAAATTTGCGGCGAAACAGAACCAAAAGCTGCACTACCTGGTACAATCCGCGGTGACTTCGCACACCACAGCTTCAAATATGCAGACTCAAAAGATTTGGCAGTCACAAACTTAGTTCACGCATCATCAGATGCGAAGGATGCGGAACGTGAGATTCCACTGTGGTTCGAGAAAGATGAAATAATCAGTTACAAAAGGTCTGACGAAGCGTTCCATTACGGAGAGTAGGCTATATATAAATCCATATACATTCATTTTTAAACCAATTCTGAATTATTGTAACATGATACGCCAGCCAATCATCACAGTGCTAGGCCACGTAGACCACGGTAAAACGAGTGTTCTTGATTACATCCGCCACACCACGCTTGCACAGCGGGAGGCAGGCCAAATCACACAACACATCGGTGCCACGGAAGTTCCCCTCGATACAATCAAAAAAATCTGCGGGCCGCTGCTGGATAAGTTCAAACTAAAGTTCACAATCCCTGGCCTGTTATTCATAGACACGCCGGGCCATGAGGCATTTACTAATTTGCGAAAGCGGGGCGGCTCAATTGCAGACTTAGCAATCGTTGTTATAGACATTATGCAAGGCATACAGCCACAAACAAAAGAAGCAATAGAAATATTAAAAACATTCAAAGTACCATTCATTGTTGCGGCCAACAAAATAGACTTAATTGCCGGCTGGCGTGGTGTCTCAACAACATTCATACAGAATTTTGATAAGCAACTCCAAATGACAAAAGAACAGTTCGAAAGAAAATTTTATGAACTTGTGGGCGAGCTTTCAAAGCTTGGTTTTGACTCAGATTATTATTTCAAAGTCGACGATTATACAAAACGCGTTTCCATTGTGCCGATTTCCGCGAAAACTGGCGAGGGAATTTCGGAATTGCTTGCCCTCCTGACCGGCCTCGCACAAAAATTCCTCGAAAAAAATCTTGAAATAGACCTAACAGAAAACGCGAAAGGAACAATTTTGGAAATAAAAGAAGAGAAAGGATTAGGCGTAACTGCAGACGTTATCATTTACAACGGCACACTAAAAGTCGGCGATACATTGGTTGTCGGCGGAATAGCAGAGCCGTTTGAGACAAAAATAAAAGGCCTGCTGAAGCCTGCCCCACTTTCCGAAGTCAGGGACGCTAAAACAAGATGGCAGCACGTACATGAAGTCATAGCCGCAACTGGCGTAAAGGTTGTGGCAAACGACATTGACAAAGCAGTTGCCGGTGCGCCTGTCCGCTCTGCGAAATCCGAAGACCAGATTGAGCAGGCCAAATCAGATGTTTCGGCGGAAATAGAATCACTGGCCATAGAAACTGAGCAGGCCGGCGTGATACTAAAAACTGACACGCTTGGCAGCCTCGAGGCAATTTCGCACATGCTGAAGAAAAAAAACATACCGGTACAGAAAGCTACTATCGGAGATATTAAACGCATTGATGTGATGGAAGCAATCGCTACTCATAAAATAGACCGGTTAAAATCATTTGTACTTGGATTCAACGTTAAGGTTGACGAAGATGCAGCAAAGCTGGCAAAGGACGAAGGTGTGCCAATACTTGCAGACAAAATAATATATCATCTCATCGACACATACGAAGAAACATACAACAAAATAAAACAGGAGATAGAAAATCAGAATGTACAATCATTGATGTGGCCATGCAAATTGCAGTTTCTTAAGGGCTATGTGTTTCGCGCCTCAAAACCGGCAATCTTTGGCGTTGAAATTATCGCTGGCAGGCTGCACACAAAGGCCAGCTTCCTGACAAAAGAAGGGAAGGAAGTTGGCGAAGTTAAGGGCATTCAGGTCGAAAAAGAAAATGTCGACGTACTCACGGTTGGCAAGCAGGGCGCAATCTCGGTGGATGGCGTGACAATTGGCCGGCAGATTAACGAGGGCGATATATTGTACGCAGCTATGTCAGAAAATAATTTCAGGAAACTAAAAGAGCATCGCGAATTGCTAAACAAAAATGAGATTGACGCGCTAAAAGAAATTGCAGAAATCATGAGAAAAAACGTAAAGGAGACTTGGGGACTATAACTAAGCCTTCGCGCCCCACATCCTTACCAATTTTTTATGGTGCTTTTGATGGCAGTCCGGATGAGTTGTCGTTAAATTTCTCGAATTATGTATGCTGTCCCTCCGCAGCACGCCCTCAAGGCTCTGCTCACTTTCTGGCGCAAACTGCCTCATGAGCTTATGGTGAACTGTATACTGTTCTCTCGGCACGTGCTTGCTGCAAAAGTAACACATGCCTTTATCTCTTTCGTAAATTTCCCTGCGAATATCACGCCATTCTTTCGGCGCTTCCTTCTGGCCAGTGTAATTAGGCATAGAAAAAACCCATTAGAAAAGCTTAAAACAATTACGCCACGGCTGGAGCGGCTGCGGCTTCTGCCTTTACTTCCTTTACCTTAGGCGGAAACTTTGCGTTCAAATCTTCGCTACCCCATTTAACTATCTTAGCATTAACCTGCGCGGTTTCCGCAGAAATGGCGTTGCCGCGTATTGACTTTTTAAGGCGTATCCCCTTGAATTTTTTTACTTTTTTTAATCCTATCGTGCCGGCCTCCAAAAGCAGCCTTCGCCTGCCAACGCCGTCTACATCCTTTCGCATCGGAAAACCAGAGCGGTCAGAGCCGCCAGTGATTACAAACTCAAAGCCAGTCAAACCCAAAAGTTCCCCGCGGAAAGTCTCGCCGATTTTCTTGCCGAACAACTGGTCAGCATCCGGACTCTTCAGCTCAAGCTTGAACGTCCTCTTCGTCTTTGAATCACCAATGTCTAGTTTAAATTCTGCCATTATTTAGATACTCCGCATTTCTGTTTCCGAAAATACTGCCGGTCGTAAGTCTAAAATATATTGCGCCTGCTACAAATACGCCCGCAGTATAAGTTTCTACAACAACTTCACTAAGACGTTCGGGCAAGTATGCTGGTGCTACCAACGCCCCCATTAATATTGCGGGTATGAGTGGCGCGCCCATGATAACAATTGCTTCTAAAGCACTGATATTTTTTGCCATTTTACCTGCTAGCCCCCGCCTGTCGTTCCAAATCTGTCCTCTTTGCGAGGCAGGCTGATTTAGTTGCATCATTATTTGAAGTCGCAATAATTTCATCGGCCAGTGCATCCCATAAGTGCTTCTTGCCTTTGAACGTATGTACGAACGCGCCCTGTGTCATCCACCTTAGCGCCAAATCGATCCTGCGCTGCGGCGCCATGTCTGCTGCCTTAGGGTAACGAACACCGCCGTATTCTATATATGAAACGCCCTCTCGCGGCGAGCCTATCTCAATTGCCCGCACCAAAACCTCAACAGGATTCTTTTTTGTTTTTTGCTCGATGATTTCAAATGTTCGTTTCGTTGCACTGTAGATAGTAGCTAGACTGCCAGCATTCGGGCCAGACGTGTGATAGTGCTTCTTGCCTTTGTGGCCCGGCACCATTATTTTGAGCATTAACCGTTCGACAATGGACTTTTTTGATTTCCAAAATTGTTTCTTGATATTACGGCCGGCACTCCATGGCACTAGCACTGGTGAAAGATTCATATAAGGTTTAAGCCCGGGGTCGTTAACAACAAAATCCGTTGACCATAAATTGAACATTTTCAAATGCATAAATTTTTTCTTTCTCGCATCTTCAACCGCACTGACCTTTTCCTCTTTAGTCTCAGATTTCGCGGCTGGCTCAGATTCTGTCTTAACAAACCGCTTCTTTTTTGGCGCGGCTGTTTCAGAAGATTTAGTTTCTGTTTCTGGATTTTCTGAAGGTTGCACAGCAGTTTCAATTTTGGTTTCTGCCACTGGTGTTACAACCTCATCTGCCATTTTATCTTCCCACCGTCTTTTCTATTTTCCCGTAAACTAGCCTGTCGAGTGGCTGGCCATTCACAGCAATTACTTTCCACTTAACCTGCGGAATATCGCCCATTGTTTTTCCCATGTGGCCGCCCATGCCTGCTACTATGACTTCATCATGTTCGTTGATAAATGTAATTGCCTTATTGCCTGGGCAAAATGCCGTAATCTGCGTACCATTCTTTGTGAGCTGGACTCGCACTGCCTTTCGCATGGCTGAGTTTGGCTGCTTGGCCTCAAGCTGTCGCTTTTCGAGAACTATTCCACGGGCCATTGGTGCGCCTTCCAACGGGTCTACGTTCTCCTTCAGTTTCAAGGCACGCTTAACAAACCATTTATTATGCCATCTATCTCTAGATCGCCTGTCTCTTACTTTCTTGCCATTGAATAATCCACGACTTTTCTTTCCCATTTTGTTAGCGTTATATAGCGCCTTGAAAGCCGATTTATAAAGCTTTGCTCAGCGCTGTCTCCACCAGCTATTGCAATACCATAACATCCGCAATATCTGGAAAATACCTCTTAACAATAAATTTTAACAGCTTGAGATTGGCAAGATTATTGCCAAGCAAAGTGCGCCTCTCGCCCGCATTTGCAAACTTAATATTTGCAACTTTTATGCTGCTTGCATTGCCTGACGCGTCCGTTGCAGATTTTGACTCAATCTTAACAAATAGCGGCTGCATAGGGTATACAAAATTAAGAATTAAGTCCTCCGGCGTTTCCGCCTCATCTATTATTTTGACAAACTTATTGAGTTTGCTTCTGAGAAATTTAACATTTTCGCCTGCCTTTCCTATGGCTAAGCCGGCTGTCCTCGGTGCTGTCACAAACACCACAAACGAATTTTGCGGCGCAGTTTCACTCAAACTGTGCTCTACCCGAAATTCAAAAGAATCCTTGCAATCAACCTTTGTAACCTGCTTAAACAACTGAATGCGTTGCAGCGCCTCAGAATCAAACTTTAAAGAAACCATAAATTTATTCCGTACCTCATCACTATTATTTACCTTTTTTGATAGCCGCTACAGCTATGCTGAATGACTTCTTAAGCTGCGATGAAAGCTCTTCGCTTGTCAGGGAGAGTTTGGTCAGCTTAACACCACCAGACAGGGCCACAAACTTTTCAATCTCAGCCGTGTGCGCACAATTTGATGCAGTAAAAACTTCTTCAGCCGCTGACGACTTAAGAAGTGCAAGCGCCTGCTTTGCTCCGTAAACAGCGCGTTTTTCTTTTTCTGCTTTTAATAATCGTTCAATCATTCTTTTTTCCCTTTTTTCCCTTTTCTACCGCAGCAGAATCCTCTTTCATTTTTACGATTAAGCCAGGCAAGCCTGTGCCAACAGGAACTGCCTGATTTATCATAATATTCTCAACGACGCTTCTCAACTGGTCCGTTTCGCCCACAACAGACGCATCAATCAGGTGTTTCAACGGTATTTCAAATGATGCACGAGCAAGCACTGACGATTTTTGTGAGGTTATGCCGTGCCGCGTTATACTTCTCAGCTCACCTGTCTGGCTCATTATATCTGCAATAAGCATTACGTGTCTATGGTCAACTGGCATGCCCTGTTCTTCAAGAACCTTTGTTATCTCATCGATTATAACCTGCCTTGCGGCTTCTATGCCTAAAACCTGGCCTGCCTCGACAATATTATTAGTAATAGTTCTTGTTTCATCGACCTCATCAACCATCATAACGCTTTTGAGGTTTGAACCAAATGTCTGAATGAGCCACTCTTCGCCACGCCTTATCGGCAGGGTGTGTGATATTTCTTTTATGCCTGCAACTGGCATTTCTTTTATTTTTTCTTTGAGTTTATATAATTTTTTTATTTCTTTTTCTTTCTGCTTTATTACGATGCCGCCTTCTTGTTTCTCAACTACATAGCCATGCAACTGTTTCAGCAGAATGTTAAATATGTCATCGAAAGAAACATGATGCATGGTCAACTCCTCACGATCGAGCTTGATGAAAATTGAGTAATCAGATATATTCATTAATATTTCCTTTTTCAATTCGCCAAGCACAACCTGCCGTATCTTATTTGCAATCTTATCTGCAGCCTCGCGGCTTTGATTATGCGGTGACTTCAGGTAAATAAGCATTGATGGCGTTTTTGGCTCTTTTCTTAAATCCAGAACTTCAATAATTCTTGGCAGGCCGAGCGTGACGTTAAGTTCAGCGACACCGACGAAGTGGTGCGTTCGCATGGTCATTTGCGTGCCTGGCTCACCAAGACTTTGCGCGGTAATTATGCCAACAGCATCGCCTGGCGTAACCTGCGAATTTGAATATCTATCACTCAATTCTTCCATAAGCTTATTTTTCTGCGCTTCAGATAGCTTTTTCTCTTTTGCCAGCTTGTTTATATCTGCCGCGAGCTCTCCTGGCAAATCTTTTTCCAACCACCCATTATTTTGCGAACCACTCTTTGGCATAATTAGCATACATTACTATTTTGCAAATCATTAGGATTTTGCAACGTAAAGTTTAAGCCCTCCTTTATCTGATTTTGAAACATCAATATTATCGCCGCCAAACTTGAACTGCACAATCTTTTGCTCAGCATCCCTGACAGTTCCGTCGTAACCGGCCTTCAAGTCCTGCAGCGCGTTTATCAGCCTGCGCTGCATGTAACCTGACTTCGGTGTTCTCATAGCAGTATCCATTAATGAATCTCGCCCGACTATGGCATTGAAAAACATTTCAACTGGGTCAAGGCCGTCACCATAGCCTGAAAACACAAAACCACGTGCCTTTGCGCCAACATTGCCTTTTCTGAAGTGTGACAGAGTTCTGCTCGTAAAGCCAATTTTTATTCTCTCACCGCGAAGTGCCTGCTGGCCAGCAAAGCCAGACATTGAACTTAGGTTAATCATGCTTGCCATGTCACATTTCGACATAAATACCAAATTGTTATTGTCGCCTGCTTCATGCTTGATTAATTCTCCAACTGGGTATCTTAACCCATTCAGAATACTTAGTATCATTGCTTCCCTTGTTTCTCTTGCCGACTTGCCGGGTATTGGTGTTATCTTATTTTCCTTATAATTTTTTATTACTTTATTTACCTCGGCTTCTGCATTCACTAACATATCCTTGATTTTTTCCTTCGTTTTCTTGCTTAAGTCCAAATCTGAATGCGAAAAAGTGTACGGATACTTGCGGACAACCGCGAGACCAAGATAGTTCAATTTATTTATGAAATCCTTGGTTTTTTCGGGGCCGTACTTGATATAAATGCTGTGAATAAGAACGCCGCCCTCTGGCCCAACGAAATCGTGTGTAAGTATGCCTGATTTCAGTTCGCCATTTTCAATTTTTACATCTTCATGCTCAAATGAAAGCCCTTCTGGCAATACCATGGACGCTATTTGCCTGCCATTCCACAGGTTATTCTTTTTATCTTCTGGTTCCGGAAGATCAGCTTCTATGCCAGATGCAATCAAAAAGTCTGAAACATCCTCCTGCGAAAAGTACGCATCGGGCCTTGTCAGTATATATAATCCTGCCAGCGTATCCTCACGTTCGCCAATTATGCTAAGGCCATATCGTGGAGTTATTACTTGCCTGCTTAGTGCCAGCAGATGTTTTGCTTCCGCAGTTGCTTCCTCAGTTTGCGGAAGGTGTATATTCATTTCGTCGCCATCGAAATCTGCATTGTACGGCGGAATGACAGCGGGATGTATTCTCAATGTCCTTGTCGGCACGATTCGTACATAATGGCCCATCAATGAAAGCTTATGCAGACTGGGCTGTCTGTTGAACAAAACCATGTCACCATTGAGCAAATGCCGCTCCACAATCCAACCCGGAGCCATCTCGGCAATCATCTGCTCTTTTGTGTCTTCAGTTATTTTCTTTCGCTTGCCATCCGGCGTAATAGCATAAGTTGCACCAGGGTACTCATCGCCCCGCTTTACAAAACCAAGCAACCATTCCTTGTTCCACTCAGTTATCCGCTCAGGTATGGTTAGCTCTCTGGCTACTGCTAATGGCACGCCAACCTCATCGATACTCAAATATGGGTCGGGTGTTATGACCGATCTCGCACAGAAGTTAACGCGCTTGCCTGCCAGATTATACCTGATTCGGCCTTCCTTTCCTTTGATTCTTTGTGAGAGTGTCTTGAGCGGCCTGTTTGTCTTGTGCCTTGCCGGCGGAACCTGCGGCACAGTATTATCGAAGTATGTAGTTATGTGGTACTGCAACAAATCCCAAAGGTCTTCTATAATTATTTCTGGCGCGCCTGCATTTATATTTTCAAGCAACCTTTGATTCACGCGGATGATATCTGACAATTTATGTGTCAAATCATCTTCTGAGCGCTCGCCTGTCACGAGTGTAATTGACGGCCTGATTGTTATTGGTGGCACGAGCAACAGCGTTAGCACAAGCCATTCTGGTCTGAGCGAACTTGGTTCTACGCCTAAGACAGCCAAATCTTCATCGGGTATTTTTTCGAACATCTCACGTATCTGGACTGGCCATAATCGCCCATCGCCATGATAGAACGTAGTTGGTTTTTCCAAAACGATATCGATCTTCTTCGAATTACAATAAAAGCACTTTTTAGATTTTCTTAAAAGCGCAAATAAACTTTTTTGATGGTCATAAAGCGCCTCAACATTATGTTCGCGCTTGGCCTTTGCAATTTGTTGTTTCCATGCATCCACCTTATCTGACGGCATCAGAATGCGTCCGCAATCATTACAAAAACCTCGCAGCAAATGGTGTATTAAGTCCATATAAAGTATGTTGAGCACTGGCTTTGCAAGCTGTATGTACCCAAAATGTCCTGGGCATGTCTTCATCCTGCCACCGCAGACCTTACACCTCAGGCCAGGGTCTATTACGCCCATCGATAAATCCATTAGGCCCTTTTCTACAGGATAACCATCTGCATCGTAGAGCTCAGGGCTTGCAACCTGAACCGCCGCCACCTTTTTTATCCACGATGGAGACATAACTCCGAACGCTATCCGTTCAACCTTCTTTGTTACTATTGGCTCATCAGCAGTCATTTTAGTATTTATCCTTTAATATTAATTTTGGCCTCATATGCATTGCCCTTAATTCTTCAAGGAATAATTTAAACGCATACGACATTTCAACCGGTTCAACCTTCGCTTTTTCGCCGCACAGGCAGTATGCCTTTGCCCTATATGAATCAAACACAGCAACTGAACCGCATTTTTCGCAAATCCATTGTATCGTTTTATCTGAATCAAATCTTTCCTTCATTAACAGGGCTGAACCATGTGCCACGAAACAGTCCTTTTCCATTTCTCCGAGCCTGAGGCCGCCTTCTTTTGCCTTACCTTCAGTCGGCTGTCTCGTCAGGAGTGCAATCGGCCCTCGTGCGCGGGCTTGCAGTTTATCTGCAACTTGGTGTTTAAGCCGCATATAATACACGTTACCGACAAATATCTTCGCTTTGTATTGCCTGCCGCTCCTGCCATCATGCAGGACTTCGGTACCATCATCTCTAAATCCTAAAGATAATAATTCACGCCGCAAATCTTCAACTTTTTCGCTCTGGAATAACGTGCCGTCCAAGTTCCTGCCAGCCAGTGCGCCGATCTTGCCGCCCAGCGCCTCGATTAAGTGGCCGACTGTCATTCGCTTTGGCAGGCCATTCGGGCTGAACACAACATCCGGAACCATTCCGGAAGCTGAGAACACCATGTCTTCGACGGGCAGAACCCTGCCGATTACACCCTTCTGTCCATGCCTCGATGAGAATTTATCGCCGATTTCCGGCTTTCTGTACTCGCGCACATCAACCTTAATTAAAACCTGTCCATCTTCTGATTCAGTTATAATAACTTTGTTAACAACACCGCGCTCGCCATAGCGCACACGAACGGACGTGTCCTTGCGCACATTTGCAGCTGCTGAAAATGCCTCTAGCTTGCCAAGGAAACGCGGGGGCGATGTCTTGCCAACCAAAACATCTCCGCCACTAACATCTATCTCTGGCGCGATTATACCATCTTCACCTAAGAACCTATAATCCTTTTCCAATGTGTAGCCCTGAATATCTTTTTGTGGCATGCTAATATCGTCTATTTGGCCACCAGGGTACCGCAGCTTCTCGGTAACGTATGGCCTGTAGTATGTTGAGCGCCAAAGCCCGCGGTCTATCGAAGCCTTATTTACTATGAGCGCATCGCTCATGTTGTAGCCTTCATAATCAATTATGGCAATAACTACATTCTGCCCGCTGCTCAGCGCTTCACCATAAATCTGTTGCGTGAAGCTTTTAACGATTGGAATCTGCGGGTAGTGTAACAAATTTATTGCAGTGTCCATCCTGTTCAGGAAATTGAGTGCATAACAACCCATTGCCTGCTTTTGCGTTTTTTGTCCCCTGTTTAGTTTAGAACTTGGATCAAAATTAGCGTACGGCACCATTGACGTACAAATACCAAAAGCTGCAATCGGGTCTATCTCCAGATGCGTCGACCTTTTTGTAACCTCTGCTGGTGTCATAGCCACATATGCATTTTCTTCCTCAGCTGCATCAAGGTATTCGATGAGTCCCATGCGTACTAAATCTGACCATTTCATCTCATTTGTCTTTAATTTGTTAAAATGTTCATCTGTCAGAACTGACTTGCCTTCCCGAACAACAATCAACGGCCTTCTTACCCTGTCGCGTTCTGTCCAGAGTTTGACTGTGTCCTCGCGTGTATTGTGATAAACATTCAATAGCGTGGTAACCTTACCTTCCCTGCGGCCAGATATCACTGTCTCTACGAACTTAGCTGCGTCATCCGCAGTCCCTATCAGACTTCCGTTCAGATAAATGTCTGTCATCTTTATCTCAAAGACATCCGCAGAATCTTATTCTGCGTTATGTCTGTCATTTTATTTTTCCAAATACTGGGGCCGTTTCAAACCCGCGTTTTCAAGGAAATTCAGTAAAGCGTTATTCTCTTCAGGTTTTGGATCCGGTGTTACTGAAGACAAAAGTGCCAAATTTTTTCTCAGGCCAATGTGCTTGCCCTCTGGGCTTTCGAGCGGGCATAGCCTGCCCCAGTGTGTCGGGTGCAGCTCGCGGGCCTCAAACGACTCACGCGATGCTTCCAGCAGCGAAACCACGCGCTGCAAATGTGACAGTGTTGCCAATGCATTTTCCCTGTCTAGCCTCTGCGAGACGCCTTGCCTGTTGCCAGTCCAGTTGCCTGTTGCCATGGCAGATCGTATGCGCTGTGTTATGAACTTTGTACGTATGAGTGCATTGATTGGCAGAATTTTTCCCCTGCGCACAGACCTCTGGAAAATATACAGCATATCGCTGACCAACAGCTTTATGTTTGTTCTGAATAAATCTTCGAGTAAATCGCCCGCAAGCCTTATGCGCTTGTTCATATAATGGTCTCTGTCATCCTTTTTTATCTTTCCGAGCTTGTGAAGGAAAAGCTTCCTTGCCATTCTGCCCAAAAAGTAACTCTTTGCGATGCGATCTTCCGGTTTTTGCCCGATATGCGGCAAGAGGAAGCTATCCAGCAAATAATCAACTCGCGCTATTTTGTTTTCATCTTCCGGCAGCATGCCCGCTGCCTTCGCAATAAACTCTTTTGCTGCGGTTTCTGTCTTAACGTCCACAAAATCAATCAAATTTATATAAACATCTTCGTCTATGCCATCGAGATTAATTAGCGCAGGAATATCAGAGTCCTTTGTGAAACCGAGCGCCTTTAAGACAACAACTAATGGTATTCGTTTCAGTGAAGCGAAAGTTATGGCCAGCGTACCGTCTTTCATTCTTTCTAAAACGTGTGGTATCTTGAACTGCGGTGAACTTGAGAACAATCTTGCGTGATGCGTTACCGGGCCGGATTTTACGCGAGCCACAAAAACATTATTTGGTGCTAAGTCTTCCAAAAGCGACAGCACCCTCTCAGTCCCATTGACTATGAAATAACCGCCCCGATCATATGGATCCTCACCGGCAACTATAATCTCCTCTGTCGACATGTTGTTCAAATAACATTTTTGCGACTTCAACATTATCGGCAATTCCGCAATCTGTATATCTGCGCGCTCCCGTTCCTTACCATCAATCATTAATGAAACTTCCAGAAAGACAGGAGCCGAGTACGTCAAATCGCGAAGCCTGGCCTCCGCGGGCAATATCTTTCTTACCGAACCATCTGCTTCTGTTACTATGGGCTGCTCAACCTTAATTTTTCCAAAAACAAATTTAACTTCTTCAGTATCTGGCGGTATAACTGCAGGCACAGCAGTTCCAACTTCGCTTACAAGCTTCTGCAATCTCTGCTCTATGAAGTTATTGAACGACTCAATGTTTGACTGGACAAAATTATTCTCCTCGAAATATTTTTTAATTAGTAAAGACATGTTAAACAACCCGCCTGTAATAATACGATTTTCCGGTTTGCGTTTTTCTCTCGATTCTAATAACATCGCCCACCTTCAGTTCCGCTATTTTCACTAATGGATCTTTTTCGAGTATTGCTGGCAACTGTACATCGGAAATGTTATAAGTCTCGAGTAAACTTTTAATTTCATCAGAAGATAATTTAAAAAACTTAGGCGTAAGGACATGCTGTGTAACATCGAGCTTCTTAACCATTCTGCACACGTGCGCTTGCCAACTGCGCCACTCCAAAGTGTTTCGTCCAAGCCTTGAATCCTTTAAAGGTGCTGGACAGGCTACACTCAACTTGGAAAGTGGGTTTATAAATGTTTCGCAAAAACATTTATTCGCAAACGACAGCGATATTACGCGTTTTTCGCTTGCCCTATACCGCAATAGCTAGTGGCTGGCTAGGCAAAACCTGCTCACTTTGCATGGATTTCGGCCACTTGTTCAGGAACATATATTCCAAAACACTATCTGCTGTTTTTGGCGCAAGGCCTGCATCCCCGTGCCGCTTCAAATATTCCAGCGTGAGCCTTTGCACGCAGCCGCGCAGCGAGCTATCTGCGCCAAGCGGCATAATCCTCTGCTGGAAATTTCTGAAATAGTTCACGATGAACTCTTCCTGCGTCGCAGTACCAGTCATCCTCGCCGCAATCTGCACCAGCTTGGCGACTGGAAGCTTGCCAAATTTTTCGGCAAAAAATGAGCGATCAATCTCTTCCAGCGTTTTTTCATAAGACTGAATGTAACTACTGAACGGCTCAGCAAAACTGTTGCGATCCTCAAAATAGCCCCTATTAATCTCATTTGAATGGGGAGACGAATAATTAACTAATATTCTTCCAAGATTATACGAATTTGGCGGCGTGTTACGACGATTATATTTACTATTTATGATAAATCTATTTTCATCACCAGTTTCTTCTCTGCTATCTTCGCACCCATACGAAATAAAGGAGCCATTATAACTAGTGCCCCATCGGTCAATAATACTTTCGCGCTTATTATACCATCCGCGATTTTCCTTGCTGGCCGCTTTCTCCTGCTCTTTCTTTTGAATTTCCTTAACAGCTTTTTCCGGACCAAGTATTTTCGCATCTGGTTTCTTTTTTTGGCGTAATTCTAATGCACGCGAGTAAATAACATCCAGCGCGATACATTTCAGCGCATCTTCTTTTGGTACTAAAATCCGCTGGCCTTCCACATCGTGCGAAATACATTTTTCAGCATCAAAATTTACCTGCCTATCGTAGCTGCCAGGGCAGACATAATAAAATCTTTTTACTTCTACACCACCATCACCAGAAGTTACTTTCAGCCATAACCCGATTGTTGAGCCGGGCTTATTGAAATGCGCAATATTCAAAATCAAGCTTTTGCCATCGTACTGCACAGTCAAGTCGCTGACTTTTTCCCGCGACGAGCGGGCGATGATTTGGTCTTTTTTAAGAATGTCCAGTGGGTTTTGAGCCCTGATATGTTCGACCAAAGTAATTGCCTCTTCCAAGTCAAGCTCTGCCGGCGAACTATGCTGGCTCGGTTCAGTTAAATCGCTTTCCAGAACATATTTCTTTTTTTTGTCAAACAGGCCGACGCTACCATGCATCTCGGTAAGAAGAAAAACGGCGTCAAAATCCAACTGTAACTTTTCCTTCAAAAATTTTGCAAACAAAAACCTATAAAGTGCTGTTGTACCACAAAAAACTTCGCCAAGCTGTTCAACTTCATGCGGCCATGGAAATAAAATACAATTGGCAAATGCGCGAGTACGACCCCACTCATACTGAAAGCCCGCTGTTGTTTTAATTACGGCGCGCGCTATATCTTCCAAAGATTTTCCAGAAAGTTCTAAACCGCTGGCTTTCTTTTCAAATAATTCCAGTGTTTGTTCCGGAATGCCAGCCGGCCATGCCATTACTCAAACCTAGGTGCGCCACCATATCTTGCGTCAACTCGTGGCGGGTCGCCAGGTGCGCGCGATCTTGCATGCAAATCTGTTAATGTTACGTCATAATGTTGGCGAAGCGCACCATAAATTTGCGCCTCCTCTGCACGCCCAAGTTCTCGCTGGAAAAACTGGCGTGTCTTATGTGTCAAGTCTTCAACCGTTGCAAGTTCAAGCTGTGTAAGCCTGCGCGTAATTTTTGCACACATTTCTGGGTGTACGTCTGGTATACGCGCTACAAAAGTATCTATTGTATCTGTTAATTTTCCGTCTTTCTGTCCTCTTCCAAACATGTTTATCACCAACCATTTTAGCTATAAGCCCTTTTTAAACCTTTCTATATTAACCCTACTTTGATGTAATGCGGTTTATTTGAATTACATATCAATCCAAAAACAGGACCGTCAGGAAAATTTGCACACGGAACTTTTTTAACCAAAACTTTGCTTTGTTCGTTTATGGATAAAAGCCCGAAAGCTTTTATAAACTAACATTATAACCAAAACTATCCCGTCCTAGCTCAAATTGCAAGTGAATTGCAAAGAGCAGTCTGGTAGAGCACTTGGCTGTAGACAGCACTCAACGCGAGTTGAGACTAACGTGCTCAGCAGATCCCGAGGGGTTCCAGGTTCAAATCACACTCCCTTTTCTTTCACAAAAGAAAAGGTCCCGTGGCACCCCAAAAGAAAGGTGAGGCATCTTCGATGCCAATAACGCCACATGTGAAGAAACTCCTGGGGACGGGACCTTTTATGATTAAAACAATAACTCTTAATGATTTCTTTAAATTTGTTTAGCGAAACTTTAAAAACGCAAATTCCGCTAGAAATCCGTGCCCAAGTAGTCTAGCGGTCAGGATAGGTCCCTGTCATGGCAGCTTTTCTTTCTTTGGAAGAAAGAAACGCTCCCAGGCATCTAAAGAAAGAACTGGTGGGATTTTCAATCCCACAGAACTTTAATGCCTGAGTGCAGAACGGACCAGACCCGAGTTCGAATGCGAAGCCCTTTTCTCTTTGCGGAGAAAAGGTCTCCCGCCCCACACCAAAAGAGGCGCGTGCGATTTTCAATCGCACAAAAGTGAGGGCGTCGCGAGAAACTCTCGGCTTGGGCGCTTATACTTTTGGTTAGACGCCCATAAATTTCAAATACACGGACGGCCCCACTGGAACGAAAAATGGGGTTAGAAAAAATTGGCATACATCACAGGGCGAAAAGATACGCACGCAATTTTATTGATAATTTAATAATTTTAGTCGTTGCCTAAGGCTTTTAAATCTGAAATTTTATGAAATTATATGGCCACTCCAGACTTGAAAATTATTCGTATTGTTGCCAATCCGCCGGGACCAGACCGCGCAATCGATAAGAACGGCCGCTACTTGGGAAAGTTCATAAATCTCAATGAAGAATTTGTAGAAATTAAAAATTTTAGCTCAAGTTTGATAAAACTCGATGGCTATTCTCTCACAGATAATAAAAATCACTTACCGTTTATTTTTCCACAAGGCGCGGACGTAGGCAAAGAGGCAGTTATTAGAATAAGAACTGGGCACGGCATGCCAACCAGCACAGACTTTTACTGGAATCGCGATGCGCCAGTTTGGAACAACGAAGGCGACACTGCAATCTTAAAAGATCCGCGTGGCAGTGTCGCAAGCAGTGTAAAACTAGCAAAGATTTACGGCTACGTTTACGACAAAGACACAAACATTGCGCTGGCTGGTGCAAATTTACAAACCGATTCTGGTGACTCAGCAAAAACAAATCCGTCCGGATATTACGAACTTATGACAATGCCTGGCGAGCCAGAAATTACAGTTTCAAAATCTGGCTACCAAAACGTAACTGAAAAAGTTCAAGTTGCATTAAAAACAGAGCATGATTTTTATCTGCTGCCCACGCCAAGTGCGGTCGGCAGTCAGAAAGAAGAACCAAAAATAAAAATAGTTTTTGATTCAGCTGACTTGCCGAAGCCTGCGTACATCAAGCAGGCATACAGCATCGTGGCTAATTTTAAAAATAATGGCGATGCGATAAATTATTTTGAATCGCATTTGTTTGAAAATAATAAAGAAGTTGATGAGTATATCACTGGAGCGGATATAAATTCTGCAGTCAAGGCGACCTACCAACTGCCGGCTAAAGATTGGAGTTGGTATCACACTGGCCTTGATACGCTGGGCTATGCACACCTCAGAGAGACAAAAAAGAAATTTACGTATGATGCTACATATTTTGGAAAGCAGGACGGTGTTCAAGGAAAGTTAGAAGGGTCCAAAATAGGAATTGTAACCGTTATCGTACCACAAGATAAATTAAACGCATTTGATGATTACAACAATGCGAATACTGCGCTTTTGGCTGCAACGGCAGCTGCCGTTGCATCAGCTATTGGCACTGCGTTATCAGACGGCATTTGGGAGTTTGTTAGCGGTGGAGCGACAGCTACCGCTATTGTCGCGGCGGTGGCAGCACAGTTTGCAAAGGATGGCGCACTTAATAATATGAATGATCCAATAGTTTTTGATCGCAATTTTAACAAGCCATATAATTTCACTAAAATAAAATATTTGAATGGCAGTGACTCTCCGGTGTGTGCTATGGCTAATGCAGTATCAGAATTTGCAAGATTATTAGACGCTCGTAGAACAATACTAAATAGACTTTATACTGCGAACGCAAAAGGAGATATGTATTATGAAAAATTACATCTCAAAAATCTAAAACAAATTAATGTGTTACTAAATAAAAATAAGAAAAAATTGAAAATATTTAAGTCAATTAAGTATGGAAAAATATCGTCCAAAGAATTTAAGGAAATACAAGCAAGGGTTAAAAAACACGGTTTGCCTAAGCCACTTATAAAAGCTTTGCTGCGCTCCGGTGTTCCGCGTAACGCTATAAGTTTCATTGGAAAAGTTTTACCGAAACTACCAATTAAGAAAGACTACTTGGATTTAAATAAAGCAATGCAAAAAGTTATTGTTTCCTTGGAAAATTGGCACGATAATACTTGAAAAGTGCAACCGCGCTTAAAGTACCCGTTAACAAACCAAATAACGCGACCCCAAAATAATCACTGTTATCAAAACTGCCAATAGCAGTCGCTCCTGCAAGCAGCGCACACGCAGACATAATATAGCTAACAATCGGCACTTTTGCGTGCGTATCTGTGCGTAAGCTCGAATTGCCTTCTGCTAAACTATCAATGGTTCTTGATGTTACGCTTTCGCCCGCCGGTCTTATATTTGCTAACGCTTCAAGGCATTCCATATATTTTCCGGGCAACAAGCGTTTAAAAACGTTACGCACAGCAGATGCTAGCCATTGCCTTCCCTGAACAAAACTGCTTCTAGCTTATCTGTTAGAGCGTGTCCGTAAAAGCGTAGGTCATCTATTAAACCATTCCAAGAACCATCATTAACCGGATTAATATCCCCTAAGAATTTATACCCAACTTCAAGCGGCTTTGTATTTTTTATGAGGCTTCCGCTAACATTCTGTTCATCTACCAGCGCCCCGATAATATGAATCCATTGTGTATGTTATTTAAAAGTTCTTTGCTCGAAACTGTTTTTTGGTCTTTAAACACAAATACTTGGAATTTTCTTTTGAATTTTTTTTCAAATTCCGACAAATTTATTTTCTTTTTAGAAGCTGTAAATATTGCTAAGTCTGTGTCAGAGTTTGGATTTACTTCTGCCTTTGAAAATGAGCCGAACAGCACTATTACTGGATTCAGAAGCTCTTGCTGTAAATGTGCGATCGGCCCAGCCAGCCTTTCGCGCCAGTACGCGCGTGACAGTCCAATGAACAACGAGCTTTCTTTATTTGCCCAGTAATAGATATAGTTTCTTTCCTCAGCTGTGTTTAGCAGGCCTTCTTTTTTCAGGCTTTGCAGCAGCGAGGATGAGGCTGGCGGGCTTATTTTTCGAATTCGCGCATATTCCCTAACGCTAATCCTTCTATAGTTATCTTCGAAGAATGGCTGCAAATCGTTAAATATTTTTAACATGTGTTAATTATAATTAACACTATTTATAAAGCTTCTGTTGTTAAGTTTAATTAACAAGTGTTAATAAATTCTAACATTACCTTTAGCGTCAATACCGCGGCGAATCAATGACAACTTTTATAAAACCCGAGTGCTACAGAATAATTGATGGGTTCGTCCGGAGCTTTAAAGTTTCTGGGCGTTTAACTGAAAGCCTGGTTGCCCGGCTTGGGCGCCTATTCATCTAATCAAATACCCATAAATTTTTTAAAGATTATTACGCCTACGCAGCATA
>JAHFKX010000114.1 GCA_023245115.1 Candidatus Woesearchaeota archaeon | reverse complement strand
TTCCGCATAACCGCATTTGCCGCAGTGCGACCTGTCTTTGTGTTCAGCCATAAATACTGCTGGCCCGCACTTCGGGCAGGTCTTGCCAGCGCGCGTTAAAATCTCGCCGCTAACTTTGTACTTCTTGTATTTCAAAATTGATTTTCCTTTTTTTGCTGGTTTCTTCTGGTCTGCCATTTATGCCACCTGTTTTTTTTGTCGGAACGAATCACAAACTCTCATAAAATAGAAGCCGCCACCGAAACCCATGCCAATCCATCCAGCATAGAATGCTATAATACTAGCGTCGAGCAGCGAGCTTGCAGTTTTTAATGGTATTATATCATATACGCTAGCTAATGCTATCGGTAAACCTATGATTAAGCTGGTAGTACTCGTTATTGCCCCACCCACGCCAGCCCAAAGCGCAGCCTTTTCAATTTTGTCGAATAGATTTTGGTCAGCCATTTTATGTTTGCCTCATAGCTAAATAATAATGTGCGGCTACTGAAACAGCAAGAAAAGCTCCGGCAATTAGATATAAGCCGCTAAAATCAGTGGTGCCGGCATGGTTTGTTATAGTATTCTGTAAGCCAACAGCGAACAGGCCAACGCTCGCACCACACGAGCCACCCGTAAGTATTTCTAACACTGATGTAGTGCGTCGTGAGTTTATGGGTAATGTATTATTATATTCCATTATTTCTTCGCCTTGCCTGCCGGCTTTTTCTTGTTGCCTGTCTCGCGGCCTATTATATGTTTTGGCTCGCGCTTTTGCATATCTTCCTTTGTTTTGTAAAGATTTGCAAAAAGTTTTGCGCTCGTGCCAAGCGTTGCTGAAAATTGTCGGATAACCAAAAGTGACTCATCTGCGCCTAACTGTGCGGCTAAAAGTTTTCTCAAATCCTTTCGTTTTGGCGTGATTTCCTTTGCGTAAGAGACAGATGCTTCTATTGCAGTCCTGTTCAGCAGTTTATTTTCAGCTTTGTTAATTATTTTTAGTTCCATAAAATTACAACCTAATCGCGTATTCACCTTTATCTATGATTTTCATTTTTTTTGCCAGCTCTGATTTTTCTGGATTTAGTATGATTATTCTGCCTTTCCAGCTTTCCACGAGCTTTGCATCTGGGTGGAGCGGGCATTTGTCGCCCGTAACTAATTTTTTACAGATTTTACATGCTAGCTTGGCCATTTATTTCTTCTCCTCTTTCTTTTCCTTCTTTGGTTTTTCTTCCTTGGCTTCCGCTTTTTTTGCTGCCTTTGCCTCGCCCTTTACGAGTTCTTCGATCCAGTCCAGCTTGCCAAGGTATGGCTGGCGCATTGTGAGCCCTATCTTCGGGCCTTTTGGGTCTCTGAATGAAACTGCAATGACTCGGGCGCGCACTTTATCGCCGACCTTCAGAGTTTTGTTGGACTGTTTGCCTTGAAGTGCACCTGACTTACTGAACGAGACAAAATCGTCCATTGCCTGCGAGACGTGAACCATGCCTTCGAATGGGCCAAAGTCCACGAACGCGCCGAATTTTGCGATATCTTTCACATCGCCTTCTATAATTTCGTTGATTTCTGGTAGATAATGGAGCGCGGTAAATTTTGTTTTATAATATGCTGCCCCATCGCCAGGGATTATCACGCCCTCGCCAATTTCGTCTATTGATGTGACTGCGATTACCATCCCGAGTTCGGGATTCGGCTTGCCTTCGTAGTCCGCCTTTAGCTGGAGCGTTATGGCCTGTTTGAGCACCTCGCCGAACAGCTTTGGCTCAATCCTAGCAACACCATCTATCTTAGAACGGTAATACATTTTATTTAAAACCTAATATGATGATTTAAAAACCTTACTCTTTTGCCTGGCGATACCTAAGGGCGGCCAGCTTGACTGCCCTTTCGGCTTTTTTGACGTCCGAGAATCCCATAACGAGCGTGTGCGATATTCTGTAATGCTCAAAGAAGTATTTCAGGTCGTTAAGTTCTTTTTCTTTTAGGTCGGAAATATCTTTCATTTTTGAATCTTTTGTGACGCAAATCGCCTTGTAGTCCTCTTTTGCATCGTCAAGCATGCGCATCAGGCCAATGACTTTGACTTTGTATTTCTGGCCCTGCTTGACTGCCGGCCCGAGCAGAATAACATCGTACGCATCTCCGTCGCCTGAAATGGTGTTTGGGACGAAGCCATAGTTTACAGGGAATTTTTGGCCCAACGGGAGCTTCTTATCAGGCATAAGCTGTCCATCGCGCAGCTCCAGCTTTTCAGTGCTGCCTTTTTTAGTTTCAATGTAAACCTCAATTATCATATATTTTAATAGCAGCTCTTAATTAAAAATCTGTGTCTATACGTGGCAGTAGATTACTATTTAAGCGTTCCTACCACTCTTCTATTAGTTTTCCTTGCCTTAGATTATAAACAGTTACGCCCCGCTCACGAAGCTGGAATTTAAGTATGACATCATTTGTCATGACTGCGGCATTATT
>JAHFKX010000113.1 GCA_023245115.1 Candidatus Woesearchaeota archaeon | reverse complement strand
GAAATTGCAGTTATGATTCATGGCGATCCATTGGGCGCGACAACACACTTTGAAATAATTGCGGAGGCAGAAAAAAAGAAAATTGAAATGCAAATAATTCACGCGCCTTCCATTTTTACTGCAATCGCTGAAACCGGATTAAGTTTGTACAAGTTCGGCAAGGTAGCATCAATTCCGATTCCGGAGAAAAACTTTGCGCCGGAAAGTTTCTTTGACATTCTGAAAGAAAATTTATCAATTAGTGCGCATACATTATTTTTATTGGATTTAAAACCTGACCAACATAAATTCTTGACAGTTAAAGAAGCAGTTAAAATTTTAACGGAAATAAACGTAAATAAACGGGAAAATATTTTTACTGGAAATACTTTTGTTATCGGCTGTGCAAGGCTGGGAACGCCAAGCCAGCTAATAAAGGCAGGCCCTGCCAAGGAAATATCCGAATTCGGCTTTGGCGAGCCACCGTATTGTTTAATCGTGCCGGCCAAGTTGAACCACAAAGAGGAGGAGTATTTAGTAAGGTTTAAATAACCCCGCACTAAAAATATAAAATGGCTGCCGAAGAAATATTCAATAAGATACTCTCAAGGCAGCTCAAGCTGGCTGATGAGATAGATAAGATTGTGACTTCCGCCAATCTGTTGCGCAGTAATTTAGCGCACCTTGCCCAGCTTTCAAGAAATGCGTACGAAAAAAAGCATGGCTACGAAGAATTCCACGAAGCGTACAAAAAAATGGCCCGCGAGAAGGGCGTTACACGGCTGGCACTAAGCGCGCAGGAGTCAAAAATCCGGCAGGCAGGCCAGTACTCACAGCTTGCGCACAAAGAAGCCCACGATATGCTAAAACGTTTTGAAGAACATTTCAAATCAATTCAGGAAGCGATGCACCAAGTACATAAGTTATTCAGGTAGAAGCCGGCCTGTCAAAAACACTCGGCGCGTGCGCCACAAACCAGGCTTTCACACCATCAATTCTTTCCGAGCTCGCCAGGCCAGCATGGATTCTGTATGTGTCGCGCTCAATTATGCTTTTCGGAACGGGGTCGATCGTTTTATACCTGACAATAATTTCGTTTAAGTCGCCGTCGTAGGCCATTGATATCCGCCTCCTGTAACTATCAGGGCGGGCTGGCTTTATTATGGCAGGCAGTGCCGGAGCAGCAATCGCTGGCGGAGTCGGGGCAGCTATTCCGTACTTCGGAATTTTGCTTGCCGCGAGTTTTGTATAATAGCTAACTTTTGGGGCGATAACTTGTGTTAGATATTTTAATCCGAAATCAATAAAAGGCAGACCGAATTTATTTTTGTAAGTGAGTTTGGCATAATATTTTATTTTTTCTGCAGGGCTAGAACTAGTAATTACAAAATTTCCTGCGCCGCGATATTTTATTCCGGTTTTTTTCTGCGAGCCGACGTAAGTGCCAGCAACCAAACCCGCAAGCCCTCCAATTGGCCCAGCAAAAAATCCGCCTAAAACTAATCCAGTTAGGCCGGCGGCGCCGGTTGTTTGCAAGCTTGCCGGTGAAATTGAGCGGCGGATGCGCCTCATTGCCTGCGCTGCGCGCATATCATAATAATCATTAAGATTTATTGTTTTGTGTAAATTTGCCTCAAATTTTTTTGTGCCAGAAACGCGGGCTGGCAAGCCATCAAACTGTGTTAGCGTATCTTCAATTGACCAGAATAGCCTGCCAAGCCCGAACATACAATTGTAACTAATTAGTAGTTATAAAAAGCTTTTGGTAGAATTACGTACTACATTAATTTTAAATACCAGTGCAAATATTTAATCAAATGGCCATGGAACAGTTAAAGCGCTCATTGATATTATCTTTGTCGTTCTTGTCGACACTCGCGCCAGTTCTTGCGGATAAAATTGCGGCGAAACAGCAGGCAGTCATCGAGAATGTTCTCGACCAAGCCTTTGGTTACATTTGTCCTACAAAAGCAATCGCGCAGTGCCCGACGCTAGATTGGATAGTTGCGTTTGGTATTGTATTTTTTACATTTTGGCTCGGCCTCAACATGGTTCCGCAGTTCAGGGAGCAGGCAGAGGGCGGCACGAAAACCGCGCTTGTTGGCCTGTCTGTTTTTGTTGCCCTTGCGACTGCATTTTATGTTTGGTTCAGTAAAATTCCTTTTGTGTCAATCATTGCCCCGTTTGGTGTTTTTTTGGCGGCAGTCGTGTTAGCGTTAGTTGTTGCGCAGATGGTTTTTGCGATGCGCTCGGGCGAGGCAACCGGCGCACATAAACTGTTGATGGCTGGCCTTGCTATGATAATTGTTGGTATAGTTTTGGTCTATTTTAATCCGGATAATACTGGCTGGTGGGCAATGGTTGCATTCTTCGGCGTTATTATGATGTTAATTGGTGGCATCATGCTCAGCAGCGGATGGTCTGCTGGCGAGGGTGGCGGCCCTATACGCGGATTGTTTGGCGGCGGCACAACGC
>JAHFKX010000041.1 GCA_023245115.1 Candidatus Woesearchaeota archaeon | reverse complement strand
CGCTTTCAGGAGCTTTGATATATTCAGGGCATCAGAAACCGAGCCTGCCAGTGTCAGGGCGATGAAGCCAGATACCGGGAATATTTTTTCTACATCTTTATTCGCAATCAGCCAGCCCATCGAGGCCCGCTTGTCCGCGGCCAGCACTACGCCATCCTTGCAAACTAATCCAACAGTTGTTGTTCCTTTTTTCTGCTTTACCTGTTCAGACATTTATTTCACCTAGACACTTTGTTTATTTGTAGAACTTATAACGGTTATTTGTGGATGCCTTGGGTTTTTAAATCTATCGGGCTGCAAGCGCCTTGGTCCTCATATCGCGAAACCTTTTTGTTAGAGTGTCATTGCGGAAAGCCGCTGTTTCCTGGCCAGCCCGAATTACTGCATCATTTAGGGCAGATATCCTGCCAGCATATCCGAAGGTCGATGTGGCACCTAATATCTCCGGAGCCATAAATCCGGCCAAAGACTCAAATTCTGACCGCTGCCATGGTCGTCCATAATATGCGCCATTTACTTTTTTCCAAGCTGTTGGAACATAAATGACATAAATACTTTTATCGCCATCGCCCTGCCACTGAACTACATCATACCAATAGTCGTAAGGCGGTTTATGAAATACGCGAAGTTCTTTACCTATAAGGCGACTGTCAAAACCAGCAACCCCAAGATTAGTTTCCAGTAACTTAAATCCAGATTTCTGTAAATTTCTGTCTAATATGCCAGCTTCAATTTTTCTTTCTGCCAAATGCTCCTCAGTTGATTTTTTTATTCGTTCGTCAAACATTTTATGCCATACCTAGTGCGGCAAGCCTGCTTTGCTCAACTGCTTTTATTCCCTGCTCTGAAGCCCTGAATGCTGGCAACATAGCGCGCTGTAACTCTTCTGCATTGTCGATTCGCTCTAGCTTGGATTCCAACGAAAGGGCATCGTCATCAACTAAATGCTTATCGGCCAGGCCATCTGCACTTGGAATTTTGCCAACCACAACAACGTCCCCGAAAGACTTAAATTCGCGGGGCGTTGCGATGCCATATCCTCCGTCCCAAAGTTCATCTACACGGACAACATAATAATTACCATCTTTTTGAATAGCACAATAGTGGCCTTGGCGCAAAACCTTAGGCCACCGCATAGGTGGATTAGTGCTGTAAATAACAGCAAATTCGCTAAGTAATTCAAAGCCGGCAAATTTCAAATTAGTTTTTAGGATGTTGTAACTCGCTGTTCTTGCCTTGTCATTCTCTCTTCCGGCGCGCGAAATAATGTCATTCAATAAACCTAGTTCTTTTTCCATTATGTTTACTCGCCCCATTTGATTGCCAGGCCCAGCGCCCTGTATTCATACTGGCCTGACTCGCCATTAAACCAAACGACTGAACGCGCACGAAGCAGGCCAGTCAAAACATCTTCGGCTACGCGTGCGTTTGGGTTTGGCCCACGGTACGCCCAAGCTTTTGTTTCCTTTGTAATTGGAATATCTATTTTTTCTTTTAGCTCACCAATTTCTTCCGCGGGAACCATGTCGATTAACGCCTTGCCGACAGACAAACGATGCAAAATATCCTGTGGCGATGCAACAGGTCTTTCAAGTGATACGCGCTTTGCAATTACCCACCCCGTCCGTGACTGTCGTATTAAACGCAGCTCGGTTGGTGTTTCTAGAACATAACCATTTATCTCATCCGAATGTACCATACGCAGCTTTTACTAGAGCGGGCTTTATAAACCTTTCCATATTACGCTAAGATAAAGTGTCATTTACATCTGTGCGCTGGATTTCAATAATCTTTAAAAATTCCCAAATACGGCTGAATTCATGGGGGAAGTGATTACTAGACTCAGTCCTAGGAAAATATCCATCTTTACAGCCTTTGTTATAATGCTGATTGCACTGGCTTATTTTGCTTCGCATGGCACTGGCACGCCAACCGGCGCATTCGTTCTGGCAAAAGATGTAGAAACTTCTATAGATGCGAAACACTTTGACAAAGTTTTTGCAGAGCTCTCGCCAGATACAGTCAAGTCAGGCTCAAATTCCAGCTTCACGAAACGGCTTTCTGAAAAGTTTGCGGATGCAAAAATAGATTTAGTAGATGTTTTCAAGAAAGATTCTAATAATGCATACGCAATCTACAACATAAGCAAAGACAATAAAACAGAATTAATCACAATTGAATTCCAAAAAGGAAAAACATGGTTCATTACATCATTCTCCGATTTTGCAAAATGCGAAAACGAGTGCAACGTCGTAGACTATCCAGTATGCGAGAGCAACGATCATGTACTATGTAAAGACACAAACAATGACGGATGCACAGAACGCGTTGTCACACACTGTGATGTTGCCTGCACCTCGTACGGCTGTTCAAATACTCCAGAAAACTTTATCTTAAAACCATATGATACTATTACGGCATTCCCAAAACGCGTTCAGCTGCTCACAATAGATGAAGAAAATAAGGCTGCGACATTTGATATAGGAAATAACATTTATGAAATCCAAAAAGGTTCCTCAGAAGTCATCGGCAATCTGCAAATCACATTAACTGGTGCGGACTATAAGCTGAAAAAAGTTGGCATAAACATCAAGCAAACACGCAGCACAAGTCCTGAAAACAACACCACATAATAGCTGCGCGAAGGCTTAAAAACACAAAAAAGGCACATAATTTATGGGAATACGTATTTATGAGGCTGAGTCAAAGGACATAGCAAAAGTGAAGAACATTCTTGACGCGCAGGATGCAAAAGACCCAACGACAGGCCAGTGGGTGCAAAATCCGTTCAAAGCACAGGGCTACATCATGCGGGATGCCACGACATTGGGATTGACAAAGCCGGCCACATATATTCATATTAAAGCCGAAGACTCGTTTTTCAAGGCAAACGAAAAAAAGCTCACTGAGGCTGGCGCAAAACTAATGAAAGGCAAGGACGCCGCAGAAATTCAGAAAAAAATTGATGAACTTGAAAATGCGGCCATGGAAGGCATGGGCAGTATATTCGGCTAATGGAAGAAATTTATTTTTCAGTTGATGTTGAGTCGTCTGGACCAATACCTAGCGAATTCAGCATGCTTTCTGTTGGGGCCTGCGTGGTTGGCAATACGCCAGAAACTTTTTATAAAGAATTTCAGCCAATAAGTGACAGCTACGAAAAAACGGCACTAGAAGTTTGCAAGCTGGATTTTGAACTGCTGAAAAAAACAGGCGCAGAGCCACTAGCTGGCATGCGTGACTTTGATGTTTGGATTAGAAACACAGCAAAAGATGGCAGGCCGGTTTTCGTCGCATTCAACGCGACATTTGACTGGCAGTTTGTAAATTATTACTTCCGCAGATTTTTAGGAATTAACCCATTTGGTATCAGCGGGCTGGACATAAAAGCATACTACATGGGCCAATTTGGAAAAATATGGGGCGAAACAACAAAAAAGAATTTTGACAAAAGATTTTTATCCGGCAGAAAGCATACGCACAATGCATTAGATGATGCAATTGAACAAGCAGAAATTTTTGAAAAGTTACTAGACTACAATAGACTTTTAAAACCAAATCTATAATTTTATACGTGGGCCCTTGGTCTAGCGCACCCTTTTCTTCTTTCGCGAAAGAAGAAAAGACCGTGTCCCTAAAGAAGAAAGGCGGCGTGATCTTTGATCACGCAAAATGACACAGTGCAGACAACGGTACAGACTCGAAGCAGGCTTCGGCCAGTTTCGTGTTTGCACGAAATGACGTCACCCTTACAGTACAGCCCCTTTCTTTTGAAAAGAAAGGTGCTCTACGAAACCGCCAAAGAAACAGTGGCATCTAAAGATGCCACAAAATACAAACGGTTTTGGTAAGAGAAAGGTGGAGGTCCCAGGTTCGAATCCTGGAGGGCCCACTTGAAAAGCTTTTAAATCATTCCATATTGAATTTGATATGGAAACCGAACCACACAAACTGTCAGACTTGCCTATGCCTCCTAGAGATGTGCCGCAAAACAAAAGGCAGGCAAAAGTGGCAGACATATTAAGAAATAGACAGGATTTAGTTGTTGTACTGGAAAGTTTGTTCAATCCAAACAACATTGGCGCAATAGTACGAACATGTGATTCATTTGGCGTTGGTAGAATTTTTTACATTGGCCAAACAATACCGCACCTAAAACAACGGGTTTCTATTAGCTCCACTGGCGCAGAAAAATGGGTAGAAATAAAACAGATGGATACTATAACAGACTGCTACGAAATCCTACGCCAAAAAAAATATAAAATTTGCACAACTTATGACGGACCAAAATCAATAAATATTATGGGCGCAGATTTCACAAAACCAACTGCAATAGTTATGGGCCACGAACACAGGGGCGTAAGTAAAGAAGCATTTGAGGGCGCAGACTTTAACGTAAGAATTCCGATGCAGGGTTTCGTCCGCTGCATGAATGTATCTGTGGCCTGCGGAATTATTTTATACGAAGCAACTAGGCAGAGAAAACTTATTTAAAAATCCACCTCAGCGAAAGTTTAATAAGGGTTGCCATTCTCAAAAAGATATGGAAAAATCACAGTTACCAACGGCTCAATTTCCGCCCGTTCTGGCCGATGCGCTGTCTGCAATTCTGGAGCTTGCGACACGCGACATGGGCGGGATTAAATGTGGATTTCTTGTAACTTCTATGTACGAATACTGCGCAGGAAAACCAACAATAGTTAAAACGATCGGCAGTGGCGTTGGCAAAATAATGGATAAGAGTGGCTTAGAGTTATGTTTTGAAGCATTGCGAACAAACGAAAACGAAGAAAAATTAGCTATTTATAACGGCATACAATTCGTCCCGCCAAAAGAAAGACTAACAACAGGAGAGAACCAGACTTATGCGCAGTTGGCCCTATTATATGCCAGCCGCGTTTCGGAAAGAGGAAAAGAGTATCACGAAATGCAGCAGAGATAATTACTTGAAAATCTGCCCCGCTTCTTCTGACCAAAACAATAAATCCAGTTCTGCCATTGGTATTCTAACTTGCTTGGAAAACCTGCGGACTTTTTCTTCTATGTCGAGATAAGTTTGCTTGCTTAAAACTTTAGGAATTTCGGCAATCACGCCATATTTTTTCAGATTTTTCAGGATGTGCCTGTCAAGGATTGCCAAGTCTTTTCCGAAACTGATGTTTCTCAAAAAATGCGAAGCCTCTTTCATGCCAATGCCGATGACATTGTCGGCGAGCCAGTTCCGCATGCCAACCAAATCGTCAAAGTTGAGTTTACTCTTGATTTTCAGCATTCCGCCCTGCGTAAAATAATCTCTTGCTTCGACAATGTAACGGGCCTTGTTGTTCCCAAACCTGACACCTGAACGGGTAAGATGGCCTGCAATCTCTTCAGCCTTACCGCCGTACAAATGGCCTGCTTCTGTTGCCCTGCGAATCGCGATATCTGCCGCCGTGGCCTTGGACTGCGGCGTGCAAAGGCAGAACGCAAGCTCAGAAAAAATCTTTCTATCATCTGACTCAAGCCATAACTGATGAAAATCCTGCAACCTTTTTTTGATATCATCACGTTTTGATGCATAAATCAGCTGAAGCCCATCTAACATAGTAAAAGTTACTATGGGTTTATTAAAAATGTTTTGTATGCTGTATGTTACTTAATATTCCTAAAAGATATTACCTGATACCCATGCTTTTCAATTTCTTCTTTTGTCCAAAATTTACTATCTTTTGTCTTAAAGACAAACGTGGCCTCTTTTTCTATCTCGCGGCCGGTAAATGCCTTCATCCCAGGGTCCCACTCTTTCAGAACTAGTATATCGCCGGGCCTACACTCAAAATCCGCAAGCCTGAGTTCAAATGTCTTCTCACCTGACAAAATTTTCTCAAAGTACTGCGGCCAGACTTTTTTCTCAATCCTCATGCTCAAAAAGCCTCTTAGGTGCGCCCTCATAATATTTTCCCAGAATATTAATTGCTTCCTCGAGCGGCTCAGCAATTTTTCTGAATTTTTCTTTTGGGCCGCTGCAACCGGGGCATTTCCAGCCCTGTTTTAACTCATCAAATGGTGTGCCGGCTTTTACACTCTTATCTGGCAGGCCAACCCTCGGATCGTATGTAAACCCACACCTAGCGCACTGATAGTTGTAGATATCTGGCGCCCCAATGATAATAGGCTCTTTCTTTACCCGCATAACTTTCCTCTTAACCATACATTAAACCGAATAGATTAAATTAAAAATCTTTCTGAATGTTATAACTCGTAGCACAAGGTATACTAAGCAAGGCCAATCTGCCTAAGCAACTTCTTTTTATCTTTTCCAGCCACATCCTTACCCCACAATACGAAAATGCGGTTGACCTTACCCCACAACTTTTTTGGAACTAGCTTCATTAGTTCCTGCTCAGTTTGCTCTGGCGTTTTTGTATTAACAAACCCTAAAACATTTGAAATCCTATGAACGTGAGTATCGACTGGTATGGCATGCCTGCCATGCACTTCAACCCGAACAATATTTGCGGTCTTTCTGCCAACACCGGGAATTTCGGTAAGCTTTTCAATTTTTTCCGGCACAACTCCGCCAAAATTTTCTAAAATATATTTTGCTGCTCCAATTACATGCTTTGCTTTTGTTTTATTGTAATTCAGGCTCTTAAAAATTTCTAAAACATCTTTGTAGTTTGCCACAGCCAATTTTTCTATATCGGGATATTTTGTAAACAAATTTTCTGCAATTGGAATTGTAGTTTCATCCCTGGATTGCGCTGACATTATCGTAGCAATAAGAGTTTGCCACGCGGCAGGCCATCCATCAGCAGCCAATCGTTTCTCAAGCCGGCCGTACTTTTTATCCGCCGCCCTAAATATTTTCAAAAAATAACTCCGTTTAATATTATTTATCATGATAGAACATAGCAACAAATCTTTTTAAATCTAATTAGTGTCGTAATATTATGGCTACGTTAGCATACATATTATTATCCGTATTTATAGTCAGCTTGATTTCATTTGTTGGCGTCTTAACACTGTATTTCGGAAAAAAAGTTGAGAATTTGTTGAGCTATTTGGTAAGTTTCGCTGCTGGCGGCATGCTTGGCGCAGCATTTCTTGACTTGCTTCCTGAGGCTGCAAAAGCGCCATCGGATAATATTTATACAATAACGCTGCTCGGCATCATAGTTTTTTTTGTCATAGAATCATACTTCCATTGGCATCATCACCATACCCATGGAAAAAGCAAAAATGTGCATATTCATGCAGTTGGTTATCTGAATTTGCTTGGCGATGGCGTACATAATTTTATTGACGGCATGATAATAGCAGCAAGTTTTTTGGTTTCAACACCGCTGGGTCTCGTAACAACAATAGCAGTTGTCGCGCACGAAATCCCACAAGAATTCGGCGATTTTGGCGTTTTAGTTTATAGCGGGTTCGCAAAATCAAAAGCACTTTTATATAACTTCTTAACCGCGCTTACTGCTTTCGCCGGTGCAATAATCGCATTTTTTGCTTCACAGCATATTAGCAATTTTACGCATTTTCTAATTCCGTTCGCAGCCGGAAGTTTCATTTACATCGCAGTGGCCGATTTATTACCCGAGCTGCACAAACATCAGCAACACAAAGAGGCCCTTGAATCTGTAGGGCAAAT
>JAHFKX010000040.1:5867-7645 GCA_023245115.1 Candidatus Woesearchaeota archaeon | reverse complement strand
GTTTGGCGTTGGGATTGTGGATGAGAAAGGGCGAGTTTTAGCCAACGAAAAACAAACTTTCACAACCGAGCAGGGCGGCATCCGCCCCGTGAAAGCATTCGAGCATCACGTCTTGCTTGCGGAATTTGTTTTGCGAAACGCGCTACAAAAGTCAGGAATTAAAATCAAGGACGTTGATTTAGTGGCATTTGCGCAGGGGCCTGGCCTCGGCCTGACATTACGGTCTGGTGCGGTAATGGCACGCACCTTGTCTAAGTTACTCAAAGTTCCACTAATTGGCGTGAACCACTGCATCGCCCACGTTGAAATCGGAAAGCAAACCTCTGGCTTCAAAGACCCAATCACGCTTTATGTTTCGGGCGCTAACACGCAAATCTTGGCGTTTGCTGCCGGCCGCTACAGAGTTTTCGGCGAAACTTTAGACACCGGTGTTGGAAACTTTCTGGATTCGTTCGGCCGCGCACTTGGCCTTGGATTTCCGGCTGGCCCGAAGATTGACGAGCTGGCCAAGCTGGGGAAGACATATATCCCACTGCCCTACACAATCAAAGGAATGGATTTTTCATTTTCAGGAATTTTGACAAACGCAGAGAAGGAAATTGAAAAAGAAAAAAACAAAAACAGCGGAAAATTATCGGATAAATTTGTTCACGATATATGTTATTCAATTCAGGAAACTGTGTTTGCAATTTTAACTGAAGCAACTGAAAGGGCGATTGCGCACATAAATAAAGAAGAAATTTTATTAACTGGCGGTGTGGCCGCTAATTCGCGGCTGCAAGTAATGTTAGCACAGATGGCAAAAGACCGCAGCGTGAATTTCAAAGTTGTTCCATTCTCGCTGGCCGGCGATAACGGCGCGATGATTGCATGGGCTGGCCTAATCGCGCACAAAGCCAAAATTAAAACAAAAGATACGGCAATAATTCAGAATTGGCGAACAGATCAGGTGGACGCGAAATGGTGCAAATAAAATACAACGGAAAAATTTACGAAGCAGAACTCGCAGAATCGGGATCTCCGTTCATATTCGCGCCATCAAAACTATCCCGTGGCCTGAGTTTTAGCTCGAAAAAAAGAAATATGTGGTTCATAATGCCTTTTTCAGCTAGGTGGGTATTTTGGATGTTTGGCATGCGCTTTCCGCTAAAAATAATATTTTTTGATAAAAACAAAAAAATCATAGATGAGTTTAAAGCTGAACCAATAACACTGAACCCAAGCACATGGAAGCTTTACGCTCCGAGCAGGCCGGCAAAGTATGTGCTGGAAATCCCACTCTAACTATTTTTCGCCATCATCAAAGAATTCATAATAAGATAAGATTGCCATTGTGGAAAGAATTACCCAGAAAACTAGTTCTTCTGCTGGGAAATGCACACCGAACACAGACACCCAGCCAATAAATTCTGTTCCAGGGAAAGACCATAAGTTTAGTTTAAGTGCTGTAACTTCATAAATGAATGTTAAGTAAAAGAAATATGCGGTTGCCATAAAAAATTTAGATATGAACTTTGGATATTTTAAGAACTCAATTAGTGTTGGGATAAGTATTGTTGTCAAACCAACAGTTAAATAAAAGTAAGGTATGTGTAACCGGTTTGGCGCCCGTAAGAGTGAAACCACGAATGCCAAAAATATAACAACAACGCTAACAATAAGATATTTCATATTTGGGTGCATAAGTTTTTTTGTAACATGTTTGTCTAAGAAGTATTCATAAAACATTAACACAAAATACAGATTAACCACTAGCCATAATACGGTTTCAACCGTAG
>JAHFKX010000040.1:0-5857 GCA_023245115.1 Candidatus Woesearchaeota archaeon | reverse complement strand
TAGCTAAGCCAAAGATTCTGAACGGAAAAATAGTTGGTACGAACCAAGTTTTATTTAAGTGGCCAAGGTAATCTAAAACTATTCCCGCCGGCACGCCGGCAGTTACAGAAAAAAACATTGCTTTCCTAATATATTTTTTGACCCGAAGCGATAGATACAACGCTGGCAAGCCCATAAACAGCACTAAACTGGTTACTCCATTTACTTTTAGAAGTAATGATAATATTGCGGCGATAATCGGGCTGACTAGCAAAACTGATAATGTTATGGCTTCATTCCGTTTCATATTCGTACTACGGATTGGTTAATTATAAATCTTAATTATGCCTGCCGAATAACAAACGTTTATTGGTTAACTTAACCTATCATCTGCGCACATTGATACTCATATGCGCCAAGCCATCCGAAAAAAATACGTCCTCGAAATACCGTTATGACCACAATTCTTTAAAAGCCAAATCAACGTTCAACTGTATGGAGGAAGCAATAGTTTTAGTTAAGGATTTAAGAAAAAAATTTAGAACGCATAAACGCGAGGCTGGCCTGCTTGCCTCAATAAAATCTTTGTTCATCAGAAAATATGTTAACATAGAAGCGCTCAAGGGCATCAGTTTTCAAATTAAAAAAGGCGAAATCATCGGTTTCATTGGCCCGAACGGAGCCGGCAAGTCGACTGCAATAAAAGTACTGTCTGGTTTATTATTCCCAGACTCAGGAACAGTAAGCTGCTTGGGCTTCAATCCGTGGAATGAGCGTGAACGCTACTTAAGCAATGTAGGCGTCGTCTTCGGCCAAAAAACGCAGCTCTCATGGGATATTCCGCCGCTGGACACATACTACTTCCTCAAGGACGTTTATGAAATACCTGATGCCGATTTTAAAAAACGGCTTAACTACATGATAAAAATTCTCGAAATAAAAGAAATAGTAAAAACACCAACGAGAAATCTATCACTCGGAGAGAGAATGCGCTGCGAGCTCATAGCCGCCCTGCTTCATAACCCTACGCTTGTTTTTCTTGACGAGCCTACCGTTGGCGTAGATATAATTGCAAAGGAGGCAATAAGAGAGTTTATACTAAAACTGAATAAAGAGCAGGGAACGACATTCATAATAACAACACACGACATGGGAGACATAGAAAAATTATGCAAGCGCATCATGATAATAAACCACGGCGAAATTGTTTATGACGGCTCGCTACAGGACTTAAAACAGAGCTACGTAAAAACAAAATTTATAGACATAAAATTTTCAGAGCCGCAGGAATTCAGATTCGGAAATTACGACGGAAAAATAATTAGCAAAACTAAAATTGAGATGAAAATCGAAGTGCGAGCAAAATATGTAAATAAGATAATTTCATGGGTACTGAAAAATTACAAAGTTGCGGATATTACAGTCATGAACCCGCCGATAGAAAAAATAATTACACAAATATATAAAAAATGAGATACATCGCGGCAATTAAACTTGGTTTGAAGGAAATACTAGCGTATAGATTCGAAGTATCATTCTGGGGCATAATAGCATTAATGCACTTGGCTGTTTGGTATTTCGTCTGGAGTGCAGTATTTGGTTACGCCGGCACCACCGTAATACGCGGCTTTACTTTCCAGCAAATGATGGGCTATTATATCGCGTCAATAGCAGTTGACCATTTTACATTCACCGATGTAGATCAGGATATTACAGAAAGTGTTCGCACTGGTACTTTGTTCAAAGACATAATACGGCCGTTCAATATATTTTTAACATATATTTCGCAAAATGTTGGGTACAAAATTCTTGTCGCAATAACGCAGGGCATACCATTGGCGCTAATAGCTATTTTTGTTGTCGGAATAAAAACAACACCAATACATTTTGTTCTATTTATGGTATCACTCGCACTAGCATTTTTGCTAAAGTTTTCTTTTGCATACTTATTCGGAATGGCTGCATTTTGGCTGACAAAAACTGGCGGGCTGTTTAGAATAAAAAACGGTGTTCAGAAGTTTTTGGCTGGCGCGGTTATGCCGTTGTCATTATTTCCGGCTGGCGCGCAGGCTGTTTTTGCATTCCTGCCATTCCAATATATGACATTTGTATCTGTGCAGATTCTGCTGCAAAAATACACAATAGCTGAAAGCATAATTAAGATTTTAATTCAAATTTTGTGGATTGTGATATTTTACGCAATCGTATCATACGTCTGGCAGAAAGCAAGAAAGCGCTTCGAGGTGGTCGGAACATGAACACCGCCAAGGTTTGGCTGAAATTCGCCGCGATTACGATGCAGCACGAGATGGCATACCGCTGGAACTTTATGATAAAACTAATTGCCGATGGATTTTTCAGTTTTGTACAGCCAATTATGACTGCAATCATATACCTAAATTCAAACGGCCTGCCGGGATGGAGCTTCGGACAGATTCTTCTGCTTCAGGGAATAGGTACAATCGCATATGGCATTTCAGCAACAATATTCGGCAGGTTTGCAGATCACACAATACAAGACGTGCGCAATGGATTGTTCGACATGAAAATGACGCGGCCAGCACACCCATTGCTTTACCAGCTAGCAACATCATGCAGCCTTGAAAACTCAGCCGCATTAATAAGCGGCGTAGTAATTGCAATTTATGCAGCTGGCCTGCTCGACTTAACTCTTAGCTTATGGAATTTTCTGGCATTTTTATTTATACTATTCCTATCACAAATCTTCTTATTTTCTTTAGAAGTCTTAGTTGCATCACTTGGTTTCCTCGTTGTCAAATCATTCATACTGCTTGACTTTTTCTACTCGCTTACGAATGTTGGTGATTACCCGATAAGTATTTACGGTGGGCTGGGCATGATGCTGTTCACGTTTGTATTCCCAATAGGGCTTGCCTCGTTTTACCCTGCGAGCGCGATTCTTGGCAGGCTATCGCTTACAACACTAATTGAGCTTGCCATAACAGCATTTGCATTCCTTGGATTTTCGCTGATATTGTGGCGCTTAGGAATTAAAAAATATCAGAGTGCTGGCGGCTAGCCCTAGTTACTTCAAAATTCCGGCATGGCCAGCCATGCTTTTTACGTAACTGGCCGCCCCAAGCATAAGTGACTTCGTCAGGCCGGGGTAAAACCACAAGCCGAGAACTATCAAAACTAAGATTACAATTAACAAAGTTTTCATTTTTACTTTCCCCACCGTTTAAAAATGAAAGCTCGAAAATAAAAGATTTTCGTTGTTTTCATTTTCTTTTCATTTTTAATCTTACGCGCGCCTTTCGTTCTCTTATGCCGCTAAGCTTTTCCGCGCGCTCTGCCTCAAAATTATCGGCACGCATGTCTCTCTTCCCACCGAGGCCGGAGCTGTCCCCCCGCCTGTCCTGCGCCCTCTCGCGGTGCCTTACAAGCTCGGATTCAAGCGCCTTGATCGCCTTTGACAATGGCGTATCCAAATCAAAGCCCGCGTATTCCGAGCTGAATGTTTTGTTTGGCAGTGCAAGCCTTAAGTGAATCGAATGCTTTTGCCGGCCAGCCGCCTTCTTCTCGTGCAACTTTATTTCAGCCGCAAAGTACCGCACATTATTAAAATAATCTTTCAGAATTTTACTATAGAAACTGTTAATCTTCGACTTGAAAAATTCCTCTTGAAACGGCTTGAGATTACGTATCCCTATGAACTGCACGTGCGGCGTCACTCCCTGCACAGCAGGCATGTGCTCTTTCAAATCAACCAGCCCGCCCTTCTTCGTCGGTTTCAAATACTGCTCTAAATCGATGGCCATAATTATACGTAACACGATGGGTTTATATCTTTTTCCAATCAAGTGGAGCTATGGTTTCACAAAGACGCTTGGCAGAGCTTAGATATAGAGTTATTGGGTCTAAAGTTAGTCCCGGAGAAATGCGTTCGCAGCAGTTTTGTGAACCCAATAATCGCCGTCTTGATGATTATTTAGCTAACTTTAACTACACACGACAAACGTTTAATGTGTTGTTGAGACAATTGCATAGCGACTACCCAGATAATATTGTAGTTGTAATTGATTTAATGTGTGGTGCAGGAAATGCAGTCAAAGATTTAAACAGATTAAATGGTGTTGCTGCATTTGGTGTTGATAGGTTATCATACTTTGAGTGGAAGAAGTCAGAGAGAGCATTTGCTCAAGGTTGCGTAGAAAATTTATTTTTTATACCTAATAATTGTATAAACTTGGTGTTTAATGTATTTGGGATGTTTTTTGGGAGTTATGTTAAAAAATGGAGATATGCTTTATCCGAATCTGTAAGAATATTGAAGCCAGGCGGCTACGCTTTTTATTACCCCGCATCTGAACCAGTTGTTGTTGAGTTGCGCAGGCGGTTCCCGGAGCAAATAAACATAAGGCTTGGCGCCACAATGAGCAATGGCTGGACAGCGTGCGCAATAGTTAAAAAGTACTAAGAAACCTTTAAAAACCCTATTAACCCCTCAAAATCACACTGCTTCGGCAGTAGTCTTCGGACGAAATGAGTTGTAGTCAGTTTCGTTGAAGCGTTAATATTCCTTAGTTGGATTGCGCAGCAATCCGACATAGGAAGGGTCAGGGAAGACCCTCAAACTGGGGGAACCTGGGTTCCCGCGGTTCGGATGGATAAGGTAAAACTGCTCGAAATACTAAAACAAGTTCGGGCAAACAAAGGCGATAGGAAGTTCACGCAATCAATAGATGTAGCGTTCAATCTCAAAGAATTGGATTTAAACAAAGAGGAAGGCAAGCTCGAGGAGTTCATCCAGCTGCCACACGGCCGGGCAAAGCCAGCCAAAATATGTGCAATCGTCGGCGCAGAGCTAATCGAGCAGGCCAAGAAATTCTGCGACTTCGCAATTATCTCTGATGACTTTCCGAAATGGGAAGACAAAAGAAAGGTAAAAAAATTAGCACGGGAATATGATTTTTTCTTAGGGCAGGCAAATATGATGCCACAAATCGCAAAAAGATTCGGCCGTTATTTCGGCCCAGTCGGCAAGATGCCAAACCCAAAGGCCGGCCAGATTATCCCACCAAAGGGAAACATAGAATCAATCGTAAAAATTCTGAGGAACACAATAAAAGTCGCAATCAAAAAAGCCCCGGTGATACACTGTTCTATCGGCTCAGAAAAATTCACAGATGAACAGCTGGCAGAAAATCTAATAGCTATTTTCGAAAAATTAAAGTCAAAATTACCAAGGGCGCAGCATAATATTGCTAACACATACGTAAAAACTACAATGGGGGGTTCCGTCAAGCTAGAAAATGCGTAAAGATAAAAAAGTGGCAGAGTGGAAAGTAGCTAAGGTAGAACAAATAAGGAAGGCTATTGAATCGTACAAGACCACTGCGGCCATAGATACATCAAACTTGCCGGCACGCGATTTACAGAAGGTAAGAAAAAAGCTGCGCGGCAATGTTGAGTTTGTGTTTGCAAAAAAAATACTTATCTTAAAGGCGTTTGAGCAGTCCAAAAACCTAAAAATCAAGGACATGGCCAAGCACCTCGGAAAAGAGCCGGCACTCTTATTCACGAACAAGAGCGCGTTTGAGCTCTTCAAGGCTCTGAAAGAAAGCAGGCAGGCCGCACCAGCAAAGCCAGGCCAGATTTCGCCACAGGATATTTACGCAGAGGCTGGCCCTACATCATTCGCGCCCGGCCCGGTTTTAACAGAATTAGCTCAGCTGAAAATAAAAGCAAAAGTCGTTGGCGGCAAGATTGAAATTCAGCAGCGCGCACTGCTTGTAAAAAAAGGCGACGTAGTTTCGCCGCAGGCCGCGAGCATGCTTGCCAAGCTCGGTGTCACACCAATGGAAATTGGCATCAGCCTTGTATCTGCACTGGAAGACAAAGACATGTACATGGC
>JAHFKX010000039.1 GCA_023245115.1 Candidatus Woesearchaeota archaeon | reverse complement strand
TTAAATTAATAGTAGGCATATTTTTTTTGGCATACGGAGTTTTTATTATGAAAGAATCTGCACAGGCAAAGTCGATTGCACATTATATTGGCAGGATACGGGAAATTTCGTACTTTGCGATTGTTGCAACACCAATTTACTACGGAGTTATCGAAGTTAATTTGAACACAGTGCTTGCAATCTTGCTGTTCTTCCCAATCTGGTATTTTTTGGCCGAAGCCGTTGATCGGGCGCTACCCGCGCCAAAAACTGATGAGGAAGAAGGGCTCGGCGGTAGTATGGGTTCCGCAGAGCTAGGGGCAGGCATGCCGGACATGAACGCAGGTCTTAGTAATATGGATACGGGAATGTCAGAACAGAATCAGTTTGGCGGGCAAGGCCTGCCACCTATGAGAAACATGCCGAAGTTTTAACGACGAGCAGCAACAATTCGCCTGGCCCGTTCTTCGTAGTTTAATATTTCCGTGGAAATGCTTAGTATGTCTGTAGAAAGAATTTTATCATCATTTTTGGCTTCTATAATTACGTTAAGGTGGGTACGCATATCTTGCAAAATTTCTCTGTGTTGTGGAAGCCTGTCCATCTTAGCTAACCATTTCAGCAAACGCTCCGCTTCAGTATCCAGCTGCTCAACATTATTTCCAATTAGCGCTCGTAGCCGCGCCAAGTCGAGATTCCTGACGTTAGCTTGGGCTAAGGAGCTTTTTGCAACAAGTTGTTCTAAATTTATTTCATCAGCTATTTTTTCAGATATTTCGCGTGCTAGTTCTAGACTTAAGTTGTGTATGCGATTGAACTCTGTTTTAACTGACGGAAAGTTTGTGTATATTCTCGATAACCTGGCTATGTCGATTATAAGTTTTTTTACTGAACCTGTTAAATGCCCCAAAACAATTAAATCTCTTTTTGTTAGCTCTATGTCGTGTTGTAAGTAGTTAGTTATAATGGCCGCCGCTGCGTTGGGTGTGAGCCCCTCGATGACAGTTTGCATAGTATGCATAGTTAATCGTACTTTATAAATATTTGTTCAATCAACCTGTAAATAGTGCTAGCAGTGCTGTTAGCCGCGTTAAAAATATTTGCTATCATTAGCGAAACCAAGAACCAGTCTGCAGTCAAGTAGCGCAAAGGCAAATAATTGCCTGCGAACATTAAGCTTGCAAGGATTGCGCCGGAAATAATTTTACCATTTCTGCTTGCCAGAGAAGTTTTTGGTTCTGTTACCATGAAAAATGCGAAGAAGAAAACTCCAATGTCGTACAGTGAGTTTAGGTTAAAACTTCCATTTGTAAAACCTGACAATATTAAAAGTGCGAAATAAACTACTAATAAAGTTAGCGAAAGTTCTAACCGCCTGATTTTCCACGCGATGAAAAGCCCAAAGGGGATAATTAAGAAACTTGTTGCGCCCCACCACTCTGCTGGACTGCTGTTAACAAATCCTAGCAGGCCAGCAATTATAGACACGGTAACTATGCCGGCGGCGGCCGGGTTAAATATTTGGTTCCCATTTATGCGCAAGATGTGTTTTATCAGAATTGCTACTGCTGTTGTGGCGAGGGCGAAATAAATCGAAGGCATGATAAGCGAAACGAGCAGGCCACAGATTAGTGCAGACTCCAGTCGGGCTGGCTTGCCTTTTAATTTAGAAATCGCGGCTTCCAATAATACCGCAACTGTGGGCGCAAGTATAAGTTGATACGCTAAGTCAAACCTCGTGGAATGTATTATGTAAAAAATTCCCAGAAATATAAGGACAGCAATTAGGTAATGATAAACTGTTAGTCTTTTGTACCAGCGCATTGCTTGTGCTTCGTTTGTCATATCTACATATTTAATGGGGAAAGTTTAAAACTGTATGTGTTTAGCAAATCTAATGGAAATCGAAGTTACGAAACCAAATAATCGTAAACTGTTAATAGTCGTAGTTGTTTTAGCTGTGCTGGCAATTAGTTATTTCATGATAAGTCGCATAGGATCATCGGCAAATAATAGCGTGCAGGCCACCATAGCGACGCAGCCAAAACAATCACAGGTTACGCCAGCATCAAATCCCGTAAACGCTAATCCGCAGAAAATAAAACTTTCAGATACTAAGTATTGGAGATATTCTTACCTCATATCGACTGGCACAATAGATAGCGAGACACAAGCAGCTATTGCAGGCTTTAAACTTGAAAGGGCTGTGCTTGCGGACGGCACGCAGAATATAATTCTGAAGGCGCTACAGCCGGAGTACCACGACCAGCAGTATACAGTCGCGCCAGGGCAGAAACTTTATTTCATAGAAACCACGATGGGCGATGACCATGCCAATCAGGAATTCTCAATGGGCGACGACGCCGCGGTCTTGGTCGATGTAGATGGATATATTACTAAAACATAGCTACCTTCTGGCAAAAAGCAAATAGGTTTATAAATTATTGATTTTGGTGTAGCATTGGTGTTTGAGTATGAAAAAAATGACTGCAATTATTTTAACCGCAGATAGGTTTGAAGATATGGAGCTATTTTTCCCATATTTTCGACTGATTGAAGAAGGGTGGGAAGTTAAGATAGCTGCGCCAACCAAAAAAACCATTCACGTTGAGAGCGGCAATTGGTATTCTATCGAGCCCGATATGACTATTGACGAGGTTAATCCAGATGATTTTGATTTACTTTACATCCCTGGTGGGTCTCCAAATGGAGCTCCGGCCACAGTGCGAAAAAATAAGAAAGCGCAAGAGATTGCGAAAGCGTTTTTTGCCAAAAAGAAGCCGGTCGCAGCTATTTGCCATGGACCTTGGCTGTTGGCAGATGCAAATTTAGTAAAAGGCCGGAAATTAACAAGCTATTGGCATGATGGTGTTCCGGAAGATGTAAAAAAAGCTGGCGGGCTCTGGGAGGATAAGGAAGTGGTTGTGGATGGCAATCTCGTTACTTCGCGCTGGCCAATGGACTTGCCATACTTTATGAGAGAGCTGATGAAGATGGTTAAGGATTATGAGAAGTAGAAGATAACTGAAATAACTGCTGACCTAACTATTTTCGTTTGACGAGTAAATAACACAAAGCACAATCCTACAATAATTTAAGTTCCAATCGCCCGTCGTCATATAAATGCAGCTCATAGTTGCCTTTGTTCATTTCGGCCAAGGTTTTTTCATAGAATGTGTAAGCCAACGCATATAATTTTTCTACTGTTGCTTCATGGGCTGTTCGCATAGATGCGTTATTATCAAGAAGTTTTTCATTAGGAGAGTCGCTTCCATCTTCGAGCGAGTCATCTAAAAATAACCGAGGTATTTCCCATGAGCTTAAAACAAACGGTAAACTCCTACCTTCCATATTTAACCGCACTACGTAATGGGTGCCAGTAAAGTCGCTAACTTGGGCTAATTGCAACTCCAAATTACCAGGAGGAACCTCCCACCGCTGTATTTTGCTCAAATCGCAACGCAGAGCTGTTGAAGCCCTTAGTTCGGTGCTGGTTGCGTGCGTTCCAGTAAATACTATGCGTTTGTCTTTTGTGCGGTTAATCATGCCCCTGCGCTGCGATTTAGCTTTTTAAACCTTTATATTGCTAAATAAAATAGAACACCACTGGCAGTACGATTGCGCCCATTGCGTGAATTCTCTTACAGCCCACTTTAGGGGCAAGCAGGCCAATGGCGGTCGAAACGGAAAGCACAAGCAGGCCAAGCCAGCCTGAGAAAATGCCGACTAAAAGCACGACAAAAGCAATTATTCCAAGCGAAAGTTTTCTGTAGTTTAATTTTTGTATTTTGTTTGCGAAGAACTTGCCAAGCCATAGCGTGAGTATGACTGAAATTCCGACTGCGGCGAAGCTTGCTGTTATTAAAACTAAATATCCGTTAAAATCCAAAACCAAAAATTGTTTCATTGCGGCAATTACTCCAGTTCGGGCTCGGCCAATTAAATATAAAGTTGTTAAAACAAAAAGTGCAGAGACTGTATTGATTCCGCCAACTAATACTAAAAAATCTTTGCCTTCATTATTTTTGCGCGTAAATGCCTGCGATATAACTGCGGCCTGCGCCGAGCCAAGGGCAGGCAGGACACTCATTAGTGCAGAACTTAAAGCTGCTTTTACGCAATTCCAAATATTTGCTAATGAAAAAATTTCGATTTTGTCTGAAAATTTTTGCTCAATAATTTTTGAGTTTGAAAAAGAGCTAATTAAAAGCGTAGAAATGCCAAACAGGCCGGACAGCAGAGGGAACAGGCTGTCTCTTATGTTTATGCTGTTGAGGACGAGCAGGCCAAGCGCACCAGACATCATAAATATTAGGACTGCCCATAATCTTTTTTTGAAGTTTGGTTCGAGTAAAATAAATACTATTGAAAATGATATAATTATTGGAGCAACAAATTTTTCCAGAATTGGGTAGCCTTTTTCCACAAAAATAAAAAATATGGGTAAAAAAATCAGACCAATTAAAAATGAGCCCACTCCGCCAGCAACAGTAAGCTTGAGTGCGTCATAGCCCTCGCCCCGCAAAAGCATTTTGTGGCCTGGCAGAACACCGAGCGCAGTATCTGTATCTGGTGCGCCAAGGAAGATCGAAGGTATAAAATCCAGAAATGTGTGTACGATTACCATCACAGAAAGAAAGACGCCAATAGATATCAGTGAGAAATGTTTGGTAAGCGCCGGCAGCGCACCAACGGCAAGAACTGCAACTGTGTTTGTGTGCACGCCCGGTGTAAGGCCAGTGATTGTGCCGGCCAGCACACCAAGGGCGAAAGCGATAATCAGGTCGAGCATTCGCAGCTAAATGTGTAACGGATAAAAAAGTTATCGATTGGCAACAAAACAGTTTAGTGGCCATCAATAAAAATTTCAAGCTTGCCACTTAGTAAAAATCTTTGGGCGCAATATCCTCGATCGATTAATCCGGCGTACCATTGCCGAGAAATTATCATCGTAATCTCGCGGCAATAACCAAAGTAAACATTTCTTGGAGTCAGGCTGGCGCGAAGCCCAGAACTATCTGTCTTGCCAACACGCAGCTTAAATGGTATTGCGTGCCTCGGCGAGCCAGAGTTGTCCCGAAAATTAAGAAAGCCAGCCAGCGTTTTATCTTTTAAATCTAAAGATTCTTGCCTGTCGAGTTGCACTTCAATCTCCAGGCCTACCGAATCTGCTTTCATCTAATACTGGCACATTAAATTGGCAAAAGTTAAAAATTTATCGGTTACTTATTTAGATAATATTTATAATTATTTGGAATAGCTGCGACCTTGACACAATACCTTGGCCCGCCGCCATCGCAGCAAACAGTGGGTTTTGTTTTTGCGTCCAATGGGCTTGTTCCTTCCATAACCTCGCGGCTGTCGCAGTGATTATCCTTATCGCTGTCCCATGAATTTGGGTTTGTACCGAGTTGTTTTTCCATGGCGTCTGGGATGCCATCGTTGTCGCTATCCTTTGGACTTGTAGCGATATATATCATGCCAACCACGAGTGCGGCAATTACTCCGGTTGCTATTGTTATTTTTAACGGGGCCATCTCATTGAAATATCACATAGCTATTTAAACTAATTCGGTCAAAAATATTAAAAATGTGTCCAGTATATCTTATAGCGATGGATTACGCCAGGTAGTTATGGCATTGAACGAATTTAGCCGTGAGCTGTTAGAATTTATATATTTATTGACGCAGCAGAAGCGACTTTTGACAACACTCGAGATGGCCAGCCTGATGAAAGTCTCTGAACGGACTGTAAGGCGCTGGCTTACTTTTCTAAAAAAACATTGTTTTGATTATTATCCGTATGTGGACTGCCGTAGTTTGGGCTTGACATATTTCGAGGTTTTGCTGTCAGATGTTACTAACGAAAAAATATATTCGATAATTCCGCACAGCGTATATGTTATGAAGGGGCATGACCTGTCAAATTATGTCAGGCCGCACACAATAATATCATTCTGGATATCTGATAAATCTGTTAAGGCGTTTAAGGCATTCTGGCAAATGGTTGGCGAGGCTGGCCTAGCCAAAGCAAGGGTAATGCGCTTTGAACCACCTGTCGAATATTATCCACCATTTCACGAATTACTTGATAGCCATGGCGCCATAAAATCAGACAGGCAATTTGATTTTAGATTTTTTTCAGAGACTGCTGGAAAAACTAGAGAAGCGCAAAAGCTTGATCCTTTGTTTATTCCGATAGTGTTTGAGCTTTTTAGGGAGAACTGGAATGCACGCATGATATGGCTTAACGCAAAAACAAAACTCAAGAAAGACAGTGATAGCTATTTCAGGAAAGTGCTTGGCAGTTCTGACGATGAAAAAATATTTATCGTGCGGGAAAAATTAAAGTTTTTGCAGGAAAATTTCGACGATTTTTTCAGTCAGATTAGAGTCAGTTACGCGCCGATGATTTACCGGCCGGACAGGATTGCAGCAACAGTTTATTTTGATTATCTGCTAGATTTTAATGGCCTTGCAGAGTCAGTGGCTTCAAAAATAATTTTATTGAATATCCGCAAGGGCGAAAAAAGACATTCGTTTTATTTTGTAACAAGCGCATCTGGTTTCAGGGAGATAATTCATGAGCTGGCCAAGGCCGGCTGTGAAAACATCCAAACCATAATCCGCGACATCAGCGCAACGGATTACTACAATAAAAAGCGGAAGTTTGTGAAGTTCCCGTACTGGAAGCTGTTCGATCCCGTTAAAAAAGAATGGAAGTTTGACAGTAGGACGTACTTAGATGAATTGAAGAAGCTGGGCAGGGTTTAAAGATATGCGTAGAGTGCAAACGAAAAATTAGCAGATCGGAGTGCGCGTGTTGTCGGGCGGGGCTAGCCAAATCTTACAACTGATTTTACCACAATTGTAATTCGACTGCCATTTGCTATGAATGTAATTCTGGTCCCTCTGACTGGTGTTTTGGTTGTCATTTGTACGCGAAACATTCGTCTAGGTAGCAACTTACTACCAACTATGGGGTTTATTAGCCATTGTGCGCCATTGGGCGTAAGAATATATTTGTTAAATGGAGAGTTATCTGTTGTTATTATTTCGAATCGTACCATTTATATTTATAATTCATGATTATTTATAAATCTATCTGTTGTTTGTCAATCGTGCGAGTGGAAGTTTGATGGAAAGAAATATCTGGACGAGTTGAAGCAACTTGGCAGTAATGCAAAGATTTAAATATGCTTATTCTTGGACGAGCATATGCAATACATCGAAGCCCCAATAGAATACCAAGGGGAAGAGAGAAGCCTCTTCTTAGCGGGCGGAATAACCGGCTGTTCGGATTGGCAGGTAGAGCTGATGGATTTGCTGAAAGATGAGGACATAGTTCTATTAAATCCAAGGAGGGCCAACTTTCCAGTACACGATCCGGATGCGGCTCGAAAACAAATTGCATGGGAACACAGGCATCTGAGAAAGGCTGATGCAATTTCATTTTGGTTTCCAAAGGAGACCCTTTGCCCAATAGTATTGTATGAACTTGGCGCGTGGTCAATGGCCTTCAAACCCATATTTGTAGGCGTTCATCCCGAATATCAAAGAAGGCAGGACGTAGAAATTCAAACAAAGCTGGCAAGGCCCAAAGTTGAGATAGTATATGACTTAACTTCTCTTTCAGCGCAGATTAAGGAATGGGCTGATCGCGTATAACATGCGTTATCCACAC
>JAHFKX010000112.1 GCA_023245115.1 Candidatus Woesearchaeota archaeon | reverse complement strand
AGCCGAGTTTTACAAGGCGCCCCGCTTTGACTTGTCGTTTTCAGCCCATGTCCAGCCGCTGGGGCCATCGGGCGAATTGAAGCGCTTTAGGACTACCGAAAACCCCAGCGTGCCCAAGAAAGTTGATGCGTTAGTGGGCGAGAAGCTCAAGGTCGCCGACGCGTTGCCGGAACTCATGGCACGTTTCGACTACCACTACATCCAAAAACTGCTTTCCGCCGGCATTTTGGGCGAAAAGCGCAAACTGGTCCCCACCAAGTGGAGCATCACGGCCACCGACGACATGTTGGCCAAGCAGATGTTGTTGGACGTCCGGCAAAATCCGCAGGTGGGCGAGTATCGCATCTATTCAAACAACTACCTGTACAACCATTTTGAAGTGTTGTTGATGCCGGGGGCGTTTGAATTCGAACAGTTCGAGTCGTTCGAAGGCTCAAGCCACTTGGAGCATGAATACGAGCCGTTTTGGGGCCGTACCAAATACGCCGACACAGAAGGCGGAGGCTATTACGCCGGACGCTACGGCGTGGTCGAGGCGCTGTACAAGCTCAAAAAACAGGCCCGTTGCGTCGTCTTCCGGGAAGTCGCACCGGAATACCAGGTGCCGATGGGGGTATTTGTTGTGCGGGAATCGGTAAGAAACGCATTTCTCTCACCACCAACTAAATGCACCACGCTGAAAGAGGCATGGAACATCTTGAAGACTCGTTTGAAGAAGCCACCGGCCAGCTACCGGGCCAAGAGTAAAATACTGACCCAGAAGACACTTGAAGACTATGGAAAATGAAAACGAACGCGGCGAAATACATCTTTGGGATTTGAACCAAGAAACAATTTTTGTAAAAATCGATTCGCGCACACTCCTTGATTTAGTGAACCGGGCACAACAGAAGTTCAAAAGCGCGGGCAAGTTGTACGGAACTAAACCGACAATATCCCGGTTTTGATTTGGCGCAAAAACAACTCGAACTGGATAGAATAGTGGCAAGGCAGACGCGGCTAAACAAAAAGACACGGAATGGCCATACGCAAGAAACCATTGTTCAGCTTCTGAAAACCAGTCCGAAAACAGTACGAGAGTTACGCGCAAGTTTGACGCGCTCAGGATCAACAATCTTAGAGCATCTGCGAACATTATAGCAAACCTCGAAAGTTTCACAAGACTTTCGAGCCGTTTGCTTCTATGAGAAAAGCCGCTTCGAACAAAAACCTTTTACATCACCTTGCTTTTTAACTTTTCTTAGAGGGGACACTCCACGACACGCTTCTATACGCAGTCAATTCGCTGCAGGATGTCGAGTCGTTATTGGAGGGGAGCAGAACGCGAATCTAAACAAGCAGCGTCCCATTCGGCGCTGAAGCAAACTTTGCGCGTTTCTTAACTCCCGTTCCCCCATTTCATCACACCTCAGGCGTTTTCGTTGTACGCCTCGCGGCGTGTGAGCATGAAATACGCGACCGTCAGCATTTTTCGCGCGACGGCCACGATGGCGGTTTTCGCCCCTCGTTTTTTACCGATTTTCACGAACCGTTTCCGAAAACGCTTCGAATTTCGAATGGCCGTCCAAGCGCATTGCACCAATACCCACCGCATCAGCGAGTTTCCCTGCTTGCTAATCGGACCGGTACGGGTGACGTTTCCGGATTGGCGGGTCGATGGCGCTAATCCCGCGTAGGAAACCAAATGATTTGAGTCCGTGAATCGTTCGATTCCGTCAATCGCTGACGCGAGCAACAACGCGGAAAAACTGGCGACGCCCGGCATGGTGTTTAACAAAACGGCATCCGGATTTTGTCCAGCCGTTTCTTCAATCAGCGCATCCACCGCTTCGCGCTGTTGGTTGACGAAGTTCAATTGGTCCAACGACTGTTGGACTACCAACCGGGCAACGGCGGGTAATGCCTTTAACGATTCCAAGTTTTTACGTTTGTTGAACAACGACTTAGGAACGGAAATGCCGTGTTTTGCAAGCACGCTTTTGATACGGCATTTAAGTGCAGTCATTTTACCCGTGAGCGATACGTGCTGCCGCACCAATTCCCTCTGTTCGCGGGTGAATTTGTTGGGCAAGTGGGCTTCCGGAATCAAGTTGGCGCACTCCAACTGTGCCAGCATCCGCGCATCCACCTTATCCGTCTTCAGTTTTGCGGACGCGATGGCTTTGACGTGAAACGGATGCGCCGCACGCACTTGGACATGAGCGTCCTGCAGGGCATCGTAAACGGGGTATACCGCGGTGCTGGATTCAACCACGCAACGTGAACCCTGCGCGGCACTGCATAGACCTTGAATTCCTGCAGGCGTTGTTTCGAAACGCTCTTCCCGAACTACTTGGTTTTGCTGGTTAACCCAGCACGCTTGCACGAAATCTTTGTGTACATCCAATCCGCCATACAACATTTGACACCACCTCGTAATCAATTACGAAGCGGCTTTTCTACATGACATCTAGATAGCAATCCCGGACTAATTTGTCGGGTTACTTTCCGGGATTACTATATCCGCAATC
>JAHFKX010000038.1 GCA_023245115.1 Candidatus Woesearchaeota archaeon | reverse complement strand
CACTCCCTGTCTTGCTGTCTAAATTTCCTGTTGGTTCATCTGCAAGTATGACTTCTGGATCATTTGATAGTGCGCGGGCAATTGCAACACGCTGCTGCTGGCCTCCAGAGAGCTCCTTCGGTTTGTGATTCATTCTGTCTTTCAGGCCAACTGTTTCCAACACCCTAGTAGCTCTCTCACGCGCATTATTTGCATCCTGAAATTCCAGTGGCAGCATTACATTTTCAAGCGCAGTCAAAGTTGGAATTAAATTAAACTGTTGGAAAACAAAACCAATTTTTTTGCCTCTGATCTCGGCCAGCTCTGACTCTTGAAGTTTTGAAATGTCTTTGCCATCGAGATATATCGTACCCTTTGTTGGTATATCCAACGCCCCAACCATATTCATCATTGTGCTTTTCCCGGAGCCAGACGGGCCGGTTATTGCGACAAACTCGCCTTGGTTTATAGAAACACTCACGCCCCGCAGGGCTTCTACGCTCACATCGCCAATCTGATAAATTTTCCACACCCTATCGAGCTGAATTACTGGTGTGCGAGCTTTCATGCAATCCAACGTATGTACGCTATTTATAAGGTATGTGGAAGATAAGTCCACTCTATTTATAAATACTAAATTGCTCCGCATAACAGAATGCTGCAACCACCAAGATTTTTTAATCACTATAGCCTGTGGATTGAGCTTATTTATTCTCTGATTGTCATAATATCTTGCCTGCTAATCTACTTCAGAACAAAAGAGCTATACGCGCTAACATCGCACAAAGGAATTAAATATTTCAGAGACACGTTCCTGTTTTTCGGAATTACTTTTGCTGTGCGGTTCTTTCTGCGCCTGATTATTGCCCTACGACTTGATACATTTACACGCGGGCATTTTCCCTTTGGCATTTTCGAGCTGGCATTTTTCATAATGATTTACGCAAGTTCCATGGCACTTATTTACCTAATGTGCAGCATTTTCTGGAAAAAGCTTAATAAAAATGCAAACACATTTTTGTTTAATAGCATATCGCTGCTTGTCGCACTGGCCAGTATAACACTAAGAATACCACTTGTATTTTTAGTGTTTCAGTCCATGTTATTTTTATTCCTTCTGGCTATCGGCTATTCAAATTACAAAAAAGCAGGCCATGACAAAAACTTTTCGCAAATGTATTTTACTTACCTATTGATTTTTGTGCTATGGTTAGTTAGCAATGTGCTTGAATTTGTTGTTCATTTCTCGCCGGCCTTTGGGTTAATTACTTATGTTATTTCTATCATACTATTCTTAGCAATTTTACACAAAGTGCTTGCGAAGGTAAAATACAAATGATGGATGGCACCAAAAAAAGAGGAAAGTTAGAAGTAATACGCGATATGCTCGCCATAATCCGCGCCCATGGCAATTCTATAAAACCTACGCCATTACTGCGCCTGTCGAATTTGTCATCCGAAATATTCGGTAAATATTTTTCCGAACTATTGGAAAAATATTTTGTAAAAGAAATAAAAAGTGACGGTGAAACATTAATTACATTAACTGATAAGGGCTTCAAATATCTGGAAAATTACAAAGTAATAACCTTGTTCATCGAAGAATTCGGATTGTAGCATTAACTCGCCGCTCCGGCACACTATTCGCCAGCAGAAATTTTCCCAATCACTGACGTAGTATTTGACAAAACTGCCTTTGCCCTGCCTTTTTCGTCTTTGAATCTCACGTGAGCCGCAGGCAACACAATCTGCCCAACTATACCAAGGGAGCTCCTAAGCTCATATGTCATAATGCGCTCTTCGCCCGGGTATAATGCGGCAAACTTCCAGCTTAACCTGGCTCGGCCGCCCTCTTTTTTAATCACGCTTGGCACTATTGTTCCGTAATCCTTGCCAGGCTTCAGCGGTGACATTACTGTGTCTGTCACTGTGACATCCTGTATCTGTTTACTTGCCAATGATTTAACTACTAATTTTACTTTCAGGCTCTTCGGCCCTTTGACAACTGATTTTGTTATACTAAACTCTGACCCATACAACTTCGAAGTTGCATACAACCCAATAAGAACTAGTATTATTACCGCAGCTAGCCATGCGTATGAAATCGTGTAGCTGTAACTCGTGCTTTGTCCTGGCGCAAGTGCATACTGCCAGCTGGCCAGTAAATTACTCTCGCCGGCGATTATTGTTGCCTTTGGATTAGAGGAAAAAAACAGGCGCTGGCCAGAAGACAAAGGAACAGTATGTGTGCCAATGGCATCAACATTGCCCTTATTAGTCAGCAAGATTGTATATCGCTTGCCAAGGAATGCGCCGCTCATATCCACTATTGGAACAACATTTTCAGCGGACAAAACTTGGAATCGCTTGCTCTGCTGCGAAATCAGCATGCCTGCATGGTAGATAGAAACAACATTCTTGTAAGTGCCGGGCTTTACATCAGAACTTATTGTGATATCTTTTTGCAGAACAAGCTTTGCCTCGCCGGGCGTAAGGCTGCCAATCGCAAAATCAACCGGCTGGAACAAATCGCTGGTTAATTTCCCCGTCATGCCCGTAACATCATCCTTACCGGTATTTTTTACTATTAGATTTATTTTGTAGTCGCCGGGCTTAACCTGGCTGGCCAAATCTATCGAGGAATCAATATGCGCTGGTTCAGTTGTTATTGTAATTTTAACGAGCGCGGATGCCTGAACCATCTGATTGTGGCAGGCCTTTGCAGTAACCTCGATGGCATAAGTGCCCGCATAAATATCCGCAGGCGGTGTTATCCGTAGCTCAGCAGACTTTGCGGAGTTTGCAGGTATGTCCAGCATGTAATTATCAAAAGAAGATGTACCCCAGCCTGGTGCAGAAAGGCAGAAACTGTCAAGCTTGTTCTGGTTATTGCCAACGGTGACTATATATTTTGCCGAGCCAGTGTATGGAATGGCGCCGTTTATCGTCTCTTGAGTTATAACAACCTCATTGCTGGCATGTGCCACGCCAAAACCTACTGCAAGAAGTAAAAAAACTGATATGAACACTAGTGGCCAGCGCATTTTTATCAACTCTGTTAGTGAATAATTAGTATATAAATCTTATCTTTTCGAAAGCGCCAAAAATAAAATCATAGAAGTATATAGAAACATATATCGATTCAAATGGGGCTGCGCGGATTTATTCTGTGCCAAAAAAAATCTGGCACACTTGAACCGCGGTCACACCCACTATGGCTTTTGGAACCTAAAGGTGTTAGTGGGATTGTAAATCCCACTCGTTTCTTTTTGGATCCCACAGAGCCTTTTTCTTTTAAAAGAAAAAGGCTGTGTCCCCATGGGCGTAGCCTTTCCTGTAAAGGAAATCCGCGAAGGACATTCATGGACTTCGCGTTATACCAAGCTAGCCGACAGCCCCACAAAACAAAAACTAACTTATTGCTTTAAAAGCTCTCTTACTATCTGTTCCGCATCTGCCTTCACATCCACTGCTGGCTGGCTTGCATCAACAATCGCAAACTCCTTCGGATGAGTTACGCGCATGTAATATATCATTGGCTGCGTTTTTTCCGCATACTCTTGCTGTCCATTTGCAATTAATTTTTCGTCACGGTCTTCTGGCCGCACATAAAGCCCACCATTGCATTTATCACACCTGTATTCTATCTTTGGTGGCACAAATTCTTCGTGATAAACCAAACCGCATGGCTTGCAATTCAATCTTCCAGCAGCCCGTGAACGTAATATATTATTATCGCTAACATCGAGATAAATAATCGCGTCAAAGCCTAATTGCCAGCCAACATCCTCATTTGCCTGAGAAAAAAAACTCCTAAGATAATTATATTGCTTTCGTGTTCTTGGATAGCCAACCCAAAAGGCAACCGTGCCGGGCTTCATCGAAAGGTACGAATTTGCAACAAGCGCATCCATATATGTGTCTGGGGTAAGCCTGCGCTGCTCATCAAAATGTCCTGCAATTTTTCCCAGCAGTGTTCCTTCTTTTTTATTTGCGCGCAAAAGATTTCCTGTTGAAATATGCCTAGAATTTTCAACCACGCCCAATAAATGCTGCAAGACAGTATCCTTACCGGAATAATTCGGTCCAACGACAACAACATTCCAAACTGGTTTCAGTCCGGCCATAACGTACCTCCGGATAAACAAAAATCCACGACTATAAAAAAATATCTGTGTTTGATTGAACACCTTTTATGAAATGCTAAAAAAAATATTACCTGCTGGCACTTATTTTCTCATGCTGAGGCCCAATCCGACGCCAAATATGCACAGCAAGCCGGCTAATACAAACACACTTTGCAGGCCAAATACCGCGGCGACTGCCCCGCCAATTAATGGCCCGATGCCGCCGCCCACACCATATGCGGCCTGGCTAAACCCGTTTGCCACGCCACGCGTAGTTTTATTCACAGAATCATTGAGCATTGCATCCGTAATTGGTTCTATCAGCGCAGCCGCAAGGCCAAAAATACTGGCTAATATAAGTATTGGCCAAAATGCAGAAAGATTGATTAAAACCAACGATATGCCCGCCGTAATCAAAAATCCAGTAGTAATAAATATTGGCTTGCTAGCCGTATCAGAAAGCCTGCCCCAGAACATACTGCTGATTGCAAAAACAATTGATTGTACGAAAAATATTATTCCTATTTCCGCGTTATTAAGCTGGAAAAAATACAACGGCGCAAAAATTAATATTGTTTCTAAAACCATGTACTGGAGCATTTGCAGCAAAAATATTTTTTTAACATTCCAATTGGATGTTTTCATGAATAATAAGCCATCGCGCAGGAAACCACCGCGCAGCTCATATGCCAGAGTTTTTCCAACGTGTTTATTCTTTTTATCGTCTGGTATAATCCGCCAAAATATCAAAACAGATATTGCGAGAATTATCGCTGAAAACAAAAACGGCGTTTTTATGTTAAAAAAGAATGCAAGCGCACCGCCGATTAGCGGGCCTACCGCCCAGCCGAAGCCCCAGCTTGCAACATAATTTCCAAACCCCTTTCCGGTTTTTTTACGATAGAAATTTGCGGTATGCGTGCGCGATGCTGTCCAGAAGAACGCCGCACCTGCACCGCTTATTATGAGCGAAATGGCCAGCGCGTAAACTGAAGTGGTAAGATAAATAACTAAGAACCCAATCATATCAAGTGCACCGCCAAGTAAAATTGCCCGTTTAACTCCGATTTTATCAATGATACTGCCAGCCGGCTCAGCTAAAACTGTAAATGTAATCCACGCAATTGCTGCAAGAATACCAACTAACAACGGACTGCCCGTCAAGAGGTCTATGAATCTTGAAAATATCGGTTCGTCAGCAGACGCACCTATGCTATAGAAAACGAGTGTAAACATAAACGGCCACAAAAACCTGCCGGCATGCGATAATATTTTGTGGTGGCGTCGAACTCTGTGGACCATCAGCCTAACAAACTATCTACGTATAAAAGTCTAGTGGTACATTTTAATTTAAACGTTTAAGCAGTGCATCAATTTTTTTGTAAAGTTCCATCATTGAACCAGATGCATCAATAACGTAATCTGCCATCGCAAAAACTTTTTTCAAATGAAATTCCTTTTCCTCGCGCTTCTCCAGCTCAAGAAAATCCGCCCACTTTTTCGGATCGCCTGGCCTGCCTCTGTGTTTCATCCTATCAAACCGTAGGCGAGCCGGCGCAGTTACAAATATAACTTGAACTCGTGTTGAAGGCGAGTTCGAGGAATGGAAAACGCCTCTAGCGTTTTTCATAATTTTCACGCCATGTTTGAAATAATTTTTTACTAGTTTGACATCCGACGCCAGTCTAATGCCGTCAATCGCAACTTTTTCGTCGCCATCTTTTTCAATCTTACGAATTACTTTTTGAATAAAATAATCAATGCCAAATTTTTGGCGCAATTCTTCGGACAGCCTTTCAAGATTTTTTCTGTTCGGCTTTATTTTTCGTTTCCTTGCCTCCGAGCGGATAAAATCAGAAACTATGTGTTTATGAAAACCATACCCTGACTCAAGATAATCTGCAACAGTACCCTTGCCAGAGCCAATATCCCCAACCAATCCTATTACTAACCGCGTGGCCATTGTATATTAGTGTAAAACAAAGCTTATAAATTTTAACTTCCTACAAAACAGATGCGCCAATTCAATATTTTACTGGAGAACAAACCTGGCGAGCTTGCCCGCGTGACAGCCGCGCTTACGCATACAAACATCCGAAGTATCTCGACAGAAAAACACAAGAGCGGCAGGACAATCGTTAAACTAATAACACATGATGCGAACAGCACAAAATCCGCGCTCACAAAAGAAAGTTTCGAGTTTTCAGAATCAGAAATTCTCGTTGTAAGCTTAATCGATCGCCCTGGCGAGCTGCACAAGGTTGCGAAAAGGCTCGGGGATGAAGGCGTAAACATTATTGATATTTACCTAGTAGATAGAGCCACACTTGCGGTTAATGTTAGCCCAAACCAGCTTGACATTGCCAAGGAATTGCTGGCAGAAAATTTGGTTTAGCTATGGCTGCGCAAAATATCGAACAGGTTCTCGATGAGTGCAGGAAACTAAGAAATCTCAATGAATCTTCGAGGCACAGGACATTTTACGAATTTGGAAATTTCCTGCAAGACATGGTTGACTTTTTAATTTTCGGTGAAATCAGCAAAGACGAGGAACTAGCAAGATTTCAGGAAGACATAGCCACGCAGCGCAAAGAATATAATGCTGAAAACTTTGCAACATATATCAGCTTGTTCCAAGAGTACTGGAAACGCCGGCCACAGCAAACTGCAGAAGACATTGAAGAAGAAATGAGGGTTTTGCGTGAACGTGCTGAACGAAAGTAATCATTTCACGAGTTTCCTAAACAGCCTTTCAACATTTTCTCTGAAATCGTCCAGTGTGCCGTCGTTCACAATGATATAATCCGCCATCGCCACTGCATTTCCTAAACCCCAGCCCAACTCTTTATCATCTCTGAAATCAAAATCCTCACTGCTCGACATTTGTTTTTGGTCCCAGCCGGCCTCACGGCTCTGTGCTCTCTTAAACCGAATATACGGCGGCGCATGCACCGCAACTAAGATAAATTTATCGGCAAACCGATGCCGGAAGAATCTCGCCTCTACGAGCCCCTTGATGTCCTCTATTACGACTGTCTTGCCAGCCTGCAGCGCTTCCTCGATGGTTGGCACACAAAGCTTCGCCACAATATCAAATCCCATAGACTCGCGTATCTTCGTAGCAAACTCGCGGACGCTATCCCGCGTAATTGGTACATTTTCCTCTTCCATCTTTTTCTTTATTACTCTGCCCATGTCTATGGAATTAAGGTCGAGCCTTGTGCCTTTTGTAAATTCTGTAAGCAATGCCTGCCCCTTCATCTCGCGCTTCAAAAATTCCTTAGGGTGAACGATTTCTAAGTCTAGCTCAGACTCCTGCAAAATCTTCAGCAGCTCATTTTTCCCCGAGCCAGGCATGCCCGTAAGCGCAATAATCAACGGCTTCATGCCTGCACAAATTTCTCGTAGTTAAAAAAGATTTATCCTATTCAGAAAACAAAATAAAGCGGAATCGCATTCCGCTAATTTTGACTTAGCTCATTCAGAAAACAAAATAATATAAATAAGTAACATTGCTAATGCTTATGGCCACTACTTCTTACACAGATTTGCAAAAGCGGGTTTATGCCAATAAACTTAAAAGAAAATTT
>JAHFKX010000111.1 GCA_023245115.1 Candidatus Woesearchaeota archaeon | reverse complement strand
GGCAACTGCTTGCGCCTCTTTTAGTACATTTGTGCGGGTAGTAATGGAACACGTTGAGCCACCGAAAGAGCCATGCCGCTCGGTAAACAAAATAACCTTTTTATCCGGAATGTAGAAGCATGAAGCGTATGAGCCTGCATGTATGTGAACATAGCTCGGCGCACTTCTGTTAAAATAAACAACCTTCATGGGCTTTTTAGGCTGAAAAAGCATATAAGCCTTTTGCTGGTTTGGGATATATATATGTATCTATATATATCGCGGCAGCTAAAGTTTCTTAATTTCTAGCGGCGGCGCATTTAATTTATCTACAAGCCCGCCACCATTCGCAGCCGGCGCAGGTATGGGCTGTTCGTATCTGTAATCGCAAAATACGCCTGCTGCTACTACGGTTGTCCACAGGCCAGTTTTATCTCCCAGTGCGGATTGGGTAAAATTAAATGTTTTAATTATTTGGCCAGATAGTTTGTATTGTTTTTCACGCTCATCCCAGCTGAGATTTTCTTTTAAGTCCAAACCCAGAGTTCTGGCTAGCATTTGCGCAGCAAGGTCTTCCGCATAATCACCTGCCTTTTCATCTGTTTCCCCATACGCAAAGTGTTCGGATAAATATCCGTACTTTGTACTATCCGCGGGAACTGCGCACCCAACGGAAGCGGCCAGCAATCTGCTCGGTTCATTAGTGGCAAGCAATGAGTCAACAACAAACACAATTTGGCCCGGCTGCAGATATTTCAGGCCCTCTTCTTTCGGAACTATTTTACAGCCCGGCGCTAAGATACTGGAAACATGTACGAGATTATATTTTTCTATGCCTGCATCGCGAAGTGCGAGCTCGAACGAGTCTAGCTTATCCTTATCGCGGCCAACGCCCTTTGTAAAAAATATTTTCGTAGGTATCAATTTCTTTTACACCGATAAATTTTATTTATAGTTACTTAAATAGTTTGCTATTAGCTCTTTCGGCAGTAAACAATGTAAGCAAAACATGCACCTGCAAAGAAAATAGCCATGCCAGGCAGCAGTAAATCGTTTAAAGAAGGAACGGCTAATTGGTTTGCCTGCTGAATTGTGTCAGTAGTAATATTTGTTTGGTGCGCATAATAAGCTGTTCTCGCCGCATAAGAATTCAGCACGGTTTTTGCTATTTCATAGATTCCATATGCAGCAGCAACTGCCCCAGCACCACCGGCTAACGCCCTGTTATCTCTTGACATGTCAAACCTAAAACAGAAACTATTAAAAGGATTTCAGCGATTTAATCGTATGGAAGCCACACCCAAGGAATTGAAAAAAGAACTCGATTCGGGAAAGAAAATTTTCCTGCTTGATGTAAGGCAGCCGGAGGAATTTAATTTTGCACATCTCGAAAATTCAGTAAACATTCCACTGCCAGAATTTCAAAAAAGAATCTCTGAAATTCCTAAGAACGCAGAGATTGTTACAGTTTGCCAGCATGGAAACAGAAGCATGCAAGCCGCAGTAATTCTCAACTCACTCGGCTTCAAGGCCCGCAGTTTGAAGGGCGGGCAGGATTTATGGGCACGCGAAATTGACAAAAAATGAAGCACTACGATAAGGACATGTACTTTGAAAACGGGAAAGTAAAATGCAAAGTTTGGGAAATTATAGACTAACCTTTCAGGAAAAACTTCCTTGCCGGCGCAATTACTATCTTAAGTTCTTTTGCAACAGCGTTTTTCAAATCCATGGGGTGCAATTTGCCATCGACAAACGCCTTTTCTAGTGTTTCGTAGTCCTCAAACATAACATTCCCGCCAAATTTTTCCGGCCGTTCTATTCTCAGACCCTTATCGCGTGGGAAAATTATCATCTGTGCAAGCTGCATCACTGCATTGTTCTCAATTATTTTTGCTGGGCAGTATGCGTTTTTTATTGCCTTGTCAATTTCCTCATCAGAATCATCTAAAGAAATTCCTGAGCCCGGAATTGATTTTGACATTTTCTGGCCAGCACCCAACAACGAAACAACCATTGGCGTGTGTACGACTATTGGCTTCTGCCAGCCAACCGCAGGTAGGTTTTCCCTGGCAAGCATGTGAACTTTTCTCTGGTCAATTCCGCCAACTGCAACATCACACTCCAACGCCTTGATGTCTTCTGATTGCATAAGTGGGTACAACATCTGCGAAATTTTTGCATTTTCAATATCTCTGGCAAGCTCTTGCATTGCCCGCAGGCCACGCTGCACGCTGATTTTCAAAGACATGTTAATAACATCCATCCAATATTCTTTTTTAAACTGGAAATCCGAGCCTTTGACAAATTCCGCATCCAATCCGAATGCCTTTATTGCCTTTTCCCAGATTTTGCATTGCCTGTCAATTTCTTTTATGTCGCCTTTCAGGTTAGTGTATGCGTGCATGTCCGCAAGCAGGAATTTTACTTTAAAGCCAGCCTTCGCAAAGTCCATCAACTTTGTTGTCGTCACGAGATTGCCAAGATGCGGTGCGCGGGATGGCTCATATCCGCAGTACACAACCGGCTGTTTTTTCTTTTTCAGAAGTTCAATTAGCTCAGCTTCTTCAATTATTTCTACTGTGTTTCTTTTAATCAGTTTTAATTTCGAAGTTATGTCCATTTTATTATACCACATCTATCAT
>JAHFKX010000110.1 GCA_023245115.1 Candidatus Woesearchaeota archaeon | reverse complement strand
CTCCGTTTTCTTGAAATCGCAAGTAAGTCAAATAGCAAGTTGCCGGTGTCAAAGCTTTTGGTCGATTACCCGCGGTACTTTTCTTCGCCTGAACTGCGTCCATTTTGCCCAGACGCCGAGAAACGCAACGTGTTCAATGCAATTGTAAAGGAACTTCAAACGCAAGGCCGTCGCATTTCAACTATCGACGGCGCTAAGGTTTTCTTCGAAGGCGAAGGGTGGGGGCTTGTACGAGTTTCAAACACGCAGCCCGCGCTTTCCCTGCGGTTCGAAGGAAAAACGCCGAAATCGCTGAAAAAGATAAAAGCGGTTTTTACCGCCATTCTTCAAAAACACGGGGTAAAGTTATAACATGCAATCTAAAGCCGACGTTGCAGATGTGGTAATCGTAGGCGCAAGCGCAACCGGTTCACTTGCAGCGCGAGAGTCAGCGAAACGCGGCGCTAAAACTTTGCTCCTAGAGGAAGACCAGCTTCCCGGCAAGTTTCACAAGTGCAGCGGGCTCTATTCCAAACGCGGCATCGAAACGCTGCGCGTCGATTACTCGGATTTTCTCGTCAACAAAATCAGGGGTGCTAACATCCATGCTGGAAAGCATTGTTTCACAGTTGAAAAGAAAGAAACTATTGCAGTTGTGCTCGACAGACAGAAGCTCGACGAGGAACTTTGCCAGCAAGCGGTCGACGCAGGCGCAGCATTAAAGTTAGACGAAAGGATAACTAAAAAAACCGGCGCAGGAGCAATAGCTTCGAAAAATTCGGAATTTAATTATAAATATCTCATCGGTGCAGACGGCGTTGCATCAACGGTTGCTTACCTATGTGGCTTTCCCTCGATTGGTAAAGGCAATATCGCGATGTGCTACGAAGCAGAGTTCGACAACTGCGACGTTGAAAATAACGCGCTTGTCGACGTGTTCCTCTCTTCTTTTTTTCCTGGCTTCTTTGGCTGGATCATCCCATCTGGCGGAAGAAAGGCGCGGATCGGTTTCGGCACAACGCGCCACGCAGCTGTCAAATCCGCATTTGTACATTTCTTCTCACTTCCAAAAGTAAAGCAAGCACGTGGCGATGAAAAGCTGCGCGAATTTTGGCACGCTATCCCACTACGCACGCGCAGACAAACGCAAAAAAACAACGTTATGCTAGTTGGCGACGCTGCTGGACAAGTGAAATCAACCAGTGGCGGTGGCGTGGTGTTCGGCGGGCAATGCGCTATGCTTGCGGGCGAAATCGCTGCACGTAATTGCGCCGGCGAAAACCTGAACTACGAGAAAATGTGGCGTGCAAAGTTTGGCTCCGTATTGAAAACGCACCGCGCCGTACGAAAAGTTTTCGATGCTTCGCCTTCACCGCTTCATAAACTTGCAGTAATCGGCCTCGACAAGTTATTCGTTGGCAAAATAGTAGAAAAGTTCGGTGACATGGACTACATCGCGCGTACGCCGTGCTGATGTTTTTCTACTTCCTAAACCTCGCTTTAGTTATTTGGGGTTCCAGCTGCAGTAAATTCCGTTCCAGAATCCAACGTAACATGCTGATTCTTGTTTCCATTTATTGCAAATCTCTGGCGTACTGTCACAAACATAGCCTTTTGGACTTACTGTTCTTCCAAACGGCGTCCACGAAACGTCATACTCGGCCGGCGTCGTTTGCGCAATTAGTAAAGCCATTTCTTCAGCGATTCCTGGCATCTGGTACTTTTTGATTATATATCGAGCTGCTGCGCCGTCGTTCGTCATCCAAGGCGCCCAAGCGAATATGGCTACAATTAATAGTGTAAGAATTAATACCAACTGGTACAAGTGGTTGGACTTCTTTTTGAGCTTGTTTTTTTTGTTTTTTTTCATTTTCCAAACCTCTGTTCGGTTGTCTCGCGGCAGAGAACCCAGGTTCTCTAGCCGAGTAACTTTCCTATTATTGACTTTACCTGTAGATTATTTGCCGAACCTCTGTTCAGTTGTCTCGTAGAACTCCTTTGCTGCAGCAAAGTCTTTTTGTTCGAATTCGGGCCATAGCTTTGGCGAGAAATAGAGCTCCGAGTAAGTGTTCTGCCATGGCATGAACCCAGACAGCCGTTGCACGTTTCCAGTGCGTATGATCAATTGCGGAGTTTGGTCGGAGTAAAGGTAATTAGCGAAAGTGCTTTCGTCGACTTTCCTACTATCAACTTTGCCAGAAGCGATGTCCTGTGCTAGCTTCGTCGTAGCCGTAAGGAGTTGTTCGCGTCCACTGTAAGCAATTGCTATGTTCAACGAATTGCCTTTACGGTCTCGCGTTTTTTCCTCGAGCTCTGCCATTCCTTTTTGTATGTTTTCGGGCAATAGGCTGCGTTTGCCAAAGAATTTTATCCGGCCATCCTGCTCCTTGAACTTCGGGTGGCTAAGCATGTCATCGATGTTCTTAGCCATGAGCTTGAACAGCACGTTTAGCTCGTCGTCGGACCGCTTTGAGAAGTTATCCAGCGAAAGCGCCCAAAGGGAGACGTTTTTCACGCCGGAGTCAAACGCCCATTTTGAGAACTCGCCAGCCCTCTTGAAACCCGCCATGTACGCCGCTTCCAGCGGCATACCCTTCTTCTTTGCAAACCTACGGTTGCCATCGGGAATAACTGCAACGCTTTCAAGTAAATGCTCCGCCACGATAATCACAAGTTTTTCTATTTAGCCACTTTTTTGGCAAGTGTTATTATAAACCCCCGATTTTTTAAATGTGCACTGACTATGTCGCTTTACCTCTTGCAACCCCCTGCCAAAAAGCTCTTGTTC
>JAHFKX010000037.1 GCA_023245115.1 Candidatus Woesearchaeota archaeon | reverse complement strand
TGGAAATTTTGAAAAGCTCGCCAGGCAAGGTTTCTACGATGGAGTTATTTTCCATCGAGTAATTAGCGGATTTATGATTCAGGGTGGCGATCCGACTGGAACTGGAATGGGCGGGCCAGGCTACACAATCAAGGACGAGTTCACGCACGCGGGCGGAAATAAAAACGACAGGGGCACAATCTCAATGGCAAATGCAGGTCCCAATACGGGCGGCAGCCAGTTTTTTGTAAATTTAGTTAACAACAATTTTTTGGATGGCAAGCACCCAGCATTCGGAAAAGTCATCGAGGGAATGGATGTTGTTGATAAAATCGCTGCAGTTAAAACAAATAGCGAGGACAGGCCACTGCAGGAAGTTAAGATAATAAGTGCAACAGTGTTGTAAGGCTTTTAAATCGAATTCTTAGTTATTGTTTGTGCCGTGGTGGCGCAACCTGGTATAAAGCGAAATTGGACAATTCGCTAATTTCCTTAACAGGAAACCGCGCAAGACTGGAACAAAAACAGCAATCTTGTTCCCGCAAGGGTTTCCCGGTTCAAAACAAAGTGAAAGTCCGGGCCACGGCGCTAAACATAACATTTAAAAACCCTCCAAACTGGTTTTTGTCGTAGTCCTGCATCAGCAGGTTGCCGTTAGGCACAAAATATTTGTGTTCTATTGGCATTACTTAATTAACATGGCAGAAACCCCAACAACTGGAAAAGCACAATCTGAACAGAGTTCAGCTGCGCCTCGCCCTACCGGAGCAGCGGAGTTTAGAGATTTAGTGAGAATTGCAGATAAAGATGTAACTGGAAACACGTCTATTTTTATGGCAATGACGCACGTCAAAGGTATCGATTTTATGATGGCAAACGCGATTTGCAGCGTAATGAATATTAACAGAAATGAAAAGGTAGGCAATTTCTCGCCAGAAGGAATAGAAAAAATCGAGGAAGTAATGGAGCATCCAGAGAAACATGGGGTTCCAAATTGGCTGCTTAATCACCGCAAAGACATGGAGACTGGTGAGGATAAACATCTCATAGCTTCAGATTTGACACTGCAAAATCAGATGGATATAAAATTCATTAAAAAAATAAGGTCGTACAAGGGCATGAGGCATACCAAGGGCTCGAAGAAGGTCCGCGGCCAGAGGACAAGAACGTCTGGCAGGCGCGGCTCGTCACTCGGAGTTGCGAGGAAGAAGAAAGGTCAGGCAGAGGGCGCAGCAAAGAAAGCAACAGCAGCCGCGGAGGCCAAGAAAAAATAAGGAGCATATAATCAGAAATGCGTAAGCAGCTAAAAAAGTTCGAAGGGCCAAGGCATCCATGGAAGGCAGATAGAATACTTGATGAGAACAAACTAATCAGCGAGTACGGCCTCGTTAACAAGCGCGAAATATATAAGGCACAATCGAAATTAAGAAATTGGAGGGAACAGGCAAAACAAATAGTTGGTCTCATGGGCGATAAGAAAGAGATTGCAGAAAAGATTCTGCTGGAAAAGTTACAGCGCCTTGGATTGTTGGCCGAAGGCTCTACCGTTGATGATATATTATCCCTGAATGTGAGAAACGTTCTCGAAAAGAGGCTGCAAACGATTATCTACAAGAAGGGTCTTGCCATTACTGCAAAGCAGGCCAGACAGTTTATAGTTCATAGAAAAGTCCTTGTCAACAGCGAGAAAATGGACTCACCATCTTACTTCGTCCGGCCAGCGGATGAGATTGCATTCGTGCCTGGCTTTAATCCAAAAATTATGGCTGAGCAGGCAAAAGCAGAACAAAAAGCAGTGGAGGCGCAGAAGAAATAATGGCAAAAGCAGAACGAGTCGGGATAGCGCATATTTATGCGTCATACAACAACACAATCATACATATAACTGATGCAACAGGCTCTGAAACAGTTGGCTTTTCATCTGGCGGCCAGATGGTAAAGTCCGATAGGCTGGAAGGTTCACCAACAGCAGCAATGATGGCTGCAAAAAAAGCAGCATCAGAGGCAATGGAAAAAGGTGTGAATAAGATTTATGTGAAGGTTCGTGCACAGGGCGGTCAGAACGGGGCAAGATTCCCTGGACAGGGCGCACAGCCAGCCATCCGTTCACTTACGCGGGCCGGAATGAGGCTCATGGGCATCGAAGATGTTACTCCTATTCCATACGGCGGTTGCCGAAAGAAGGGCGGCAAGAGGGGTAGGCGGGTATAAAATGGTAACGATAAAAATGTTGGAAGAGAATGAAAACGAAATTAAGTTTACATTGGATAAAACAACGCCAGAGTTTGCTAATGAATTAAGGCGTGCAGCAATGTTCGAAGTGCCAACATTAGCAGTAGATGACGTTTATTTCACAAAAAATTCTTCAGCACTTTACGACGAAATTTTAGCGCATAGGCTCGGCCTAGTTGTCTTGAAAACGCCGGACGGCTATAATCTTGCTAACGATTGCACATGCAGTGGAAAGCTGTGTGCAAAGTGTTCAGTAAAAATGGTTTTGAAAGCAAAAGGGCCAGTAATAGTTTATGCAAAAGATATGAAACTCAAAGACCCAGAGGTTAAAGTCGTTTATCCAGAAACAATAATCGTTAAGCTTTTGGAAGGCCAGGAAATTGAGCTTGAAGCAGTCGCAATACTTGGCAAAGGCAAAGAGCATGCGAAGTGGTGTGCGGGCCATGCATATTATTTGGGAACTCCAGAAATAGAAGCAACAAAGGATGCCGATGCAAAAGCAGTTCTGGAAAAAGTTCCAGTTGTGGAAAAGTCTGGCAAGGGCTTGGAAATAAAAGATATAACAAAATGGAACGAAGCCTATGGTGAGATTTGTCAGGATAATGGCTTTGTTGTAAAAAACAGCGAATCGCAATTCATATACACACTCGAAAGCTGGGGCTCAAAGTCCCCGCAGGAAATATTAGTTGAAGCGGCAGATTTGATTAGGCAAAAAGCAAAGTCTGCGAAAATAAAATAGTATGCGGAGGAGAGGACTTTCAGCTCTTTCCTAAAAGGAAAGTTCGCGGAACGAAGTTCCGCGCCATTTGAACCTCCGAACCCACTAAGGGACTACCCTTTTGCAGCAGCGAAATTAGCGAAATACGCACATTTCGCTTCACCTCAAGGTAGCGTGTTTGACCGCTTCACTACCTCCGCACGAATAAAACTAAGAAATCAGGTTTAAAAAGCTAGTCATAGTCGAGAGGAACATCAATTAAAATGAGACGAACAGGACCAACAAATACAGTGTTGCAGAAGTTGATTTTGCAGCTACAGCAGTCCCGCAGTCCGGTCTGGGTTAGAACTGCCGAAGAGCTGAGCAGGTCAACAAGGAAAAGGCGCGCCGTTAATCTCTCGCGCATAGAAAGATACGCAGATGCAAAAAAAGTAATGCTCGTTCCGGGTAAGGTTTTATCCGCAGGCACGCTAACAAAGAAAGTCTCGGTTGCTGCGTGGCAGTTTTCCGCGCAGGCCACAGAAAAAATTAAGGCTGCGGGTGGGCAGGCAATGACCATCGAAGAGCTAATGAAAAAATCTCCGAAAGGTGAGAATGTGGTGATAATCGGATGAAGCGCGTAATATATGATATGCAATTGCAGGCCGCGTCGGGGGAAATCAGGAAGTTGCCACAAACTGAAAGGGGGCAGAGCCCCCTTGCGGTTCGGCTGAAAAAATCTCCAAAGGGCGAAAATATAATCATAATTGGATAAAATGAAAGTAATCGACGCATCAGGTTTAATTTTGGGAAGAATGGCAACACGAGTTGCAAAGCTAGCGCTGGCCGGCGAGAAAATAAAAATAGTAAACTGCGAGAAAGCAGTCATATCCGGCAAGCAAAACATGATTCTTGCAAAGTGGCGTGAGCGCAAGCATAGAACAGACCCATTCAAAGGCCCGTTTATTTCTATTTTGCCCGATAGAATCGTGCGCCGTGCGATTTACGGCATGCTGCCACACAAGCGAAAGACAGAAAAATCGCGCGGTATATTAGCATTCAAAAACGTAATGTGTTATATTTCAGTTCCGGACGATTTAAAAAACCAGAAATTTGAAACAATTCCGGGGACAGAATCGGACAGGTTAAGGTTTGAGTACATAACTGTCGGAAGATTGGCACAGTTATTGAGGACTAGATAAAAATGGCATCTAAAAAAACGCCGGCGAAAAAGAGCGGAATAATACACGCATCGGGCAAGAGGAAGCGTGCTATGGCCCGAGCCACAATAAGACCAGGGCATGGGCTCGTCCGGATTAACCGCAAAGATATAAGAATCATGGAGCCAGAGCTGGCAAGGCTGAGGCTTCAGGAACCATTAATTATCGCAGGCGATTTGGCAAAGCAAATCGATGTTGATGTGCATGTTATCGGCGGTGGATGGTCGGGCCAGGTAGAGGCTGCAAGGCTGGCCATAGGAAAGGCACTCGCCCAGTTTGGAGGCGAAGACTTAAAAAAGACGCTCTTGAAGTATGATAGGCATTTGCTTGTTGCAGACACGCGCTACAAGGAGCCAAGGAAGTTTGGCAGGCACTCGCGGGCAAGAGCAAAGAGGCAAAAGTCATACAGGTGAGAATATAATATGTTAATTCCAGTTCGTTGTTTCAGTTGCGGAAAACCAGTTGGTCATCTATGGGAGGCCTTCAAAGAACGCGTGGCTGCGGGCGAAAACACAAAAGATGTAATGGACAAGCTCGGCCTGAAACGCTACTGTTGCCGCGCATTATTCCTGGGGCATGTGGATTTAATTGACATAACAGCAAGGTTTAAGAAAGATTAATAAGCTTGGTATATTATTATATATAAATATATATGTAGGACCTATAAATTTATATATGAGCTAAAAGCTAGGTAAGTATGGGTATCGATTTGAATGTCATATCAATTATTTTATTCTATGCCGTAATTTTTGCTTATTTCTACATAAAACGTAAAAATATTGTTCGGCAGATGGGCGTGATTTTTTTGTATAAAACACAGAAGTTTACCGGCATTATGCGCTCAATTGCAAACCTTAGCCCAAAATTCTGGAGATGGTTTGGTTACGCATCAATACCAATCGGATTTGTTGGTATGACATTGATTTTTGGTTATCTTGGTTTTGCGCTCTGGAAGATTCTCATAACGCCGGCCAGCGCGCCAGCTCTTTCACTGGTAATTCCCGGAGTTAGAATCCCCGGTTCAATTTATGTTCCGTTCTGGTATGGCATAATTGCGCTTTTTACAGTAATCGCTGTGCATGAAGGTGCGCATGGAGTTGTTTCTGAGGCATGGAAGCTCAAATTGCAATCGTCAGGCGTTGGCCTGTTTGCAGTTTTGCCGCTTGCCTTCGTCGAGCCGCCGGAGAAGAAACTTGTTAAACAGCCGGCCCGCGTTCAGCTTGGCATATTTTCTGCCGGCGTAACTGCAAATATAATTTTCGCACTGATAGCTTTAGCAATAACGACATTTTTCCTTGCGCCGTTGGCGTCTGGTGTTTTAGTGACTGGCACAACCGCTGGCCTTCCGTCAGAGCAGGCAGGCATACAGTCAGGCGAGATTATTGTCGGAGCTAATGGCATAGCAGTTAAAACAACAAATGATTTCGCAAAAGTCATGCTTAATACAAAAGTTGGAGACGTAGTGACCGTAAAGACGAATGTTAATGAGTATAAAATCAAAACTGTCAGCAACCCGCAGTCCGCCGGTAAGTCATACATCGGAATACAATTCAGGCAGAATATGCCCGGTTGGGCTTGGCATCTTTCAAATATATTTTTTTGGATATTCAACCTCAATTTAGGCATAGGCATAATTAACCTGTTACCGCTTGGCCCAATCGACGGCGGCAGGATGTTGCAAGTTGCGCTCAGGAGATTCATCGCCGAGAAAAAGGCACTCAAGATATTTAGTACAGTTAGTATGATAAGTTTGTTCCTGCTACTTGCAAACATAATCACACCATACTTGATAAAAGCAGCGAGCCTGTTTCAGTAACATTTAAAAAATTAACTAAGTCGTATTAATGTGATAGAATTGAAAATGCCGCCAAAAAAAGTAAAATTCAAGCAGAAAGTCAGGCCAAAAAGTAAAGCCAGCAAGCCTGCCCAGCAGAAGTTTCAGAACATAAAAGCAATCGAAGTCCTGCGAAAAGTTGGTTGGGGTATTGATGAACTGTCAGAAAAAATAATTAGAAATTTGGAAAAGCAAAAATCAGTCTCGGAAGATGCGATTGCGCGCAGGCTCAAGATGCGTGTGAATGATGTCCGTAAGCCACTGTATGCGCTAGCCGAAAAAGGCGTAGCAACATATGAAAAGAAGCGCGATCCAAAGAAAAAGTGGTGGTACCTCTATTTTTGGTCGTTAAACCGTGAGCGGATTTTAGGCCTAGTCCGCGAAACAAAAATGAAAGAGCTTGAGAAGCTAAGAAAACAGCTTGATGACGAGCGTAAGTATGAGTTTGAGTGCAAAGCCTGCCAGAAAAAATATCTGCATGAAGAGGCGCTGGAAGCAGATTATCTTTGTCCAGAGTGCGGCGCCACGCTAGAGACTGCACGAACAACAATTACGATAAAAAAGCTTGAGATTGAAATAAAGCGGCTGGAAACCGAACTTGAATCGCCGCAATAGGTTTTTAAACTAATTCTTAAAATGGTATTAATAGCCCCGTCGTCCAGGGACCGCAAAATCGGTCCACGCTTTCAGCGAGTACGGTCTTCGACCGTACGCACTTTTGTGGAAAAGCCGATGAACGGTCGGACAACGGTCAAGGATACAAGGCTTTGGACCTTGGGACCTCGGTTCGAATCCGAGCGGGGCTATATCTTTACGTTTTTAATATATTTATCCCAGAATTTTACAAATCCCTTGAACGGCGAATATAACAACCGCAGGCGCATTAGCGACATAAACATGTTAGGTATCAGCCGCCAAAACCATTTGTTGAAATCAAATGTCGAGCCGGTTTTGTATTCCCATGTGGTTGGCACTTCTTTTATGCTGAATCCTTTTTTCCAAACCCGAATGAGTAGATCGATATCAAATGCAAATTCAGTTACGCCAAGTTCGGGCAAAACTTTTTGTATGACTTCCCGCCTGAAAATTTTTGCACCACACTGGGTATCTCTAAAGGGCAACAGGAATAATAACCTTAGTATTGAGTTGAACCCAAAGCTACCAAATTGTTGTAGGAGTGGCTCTTTGCTAATTAGAACGGAGCTAGCCAATTTTCTTGATGCAATCGCGCCGTCGCAGGTGGCAAGTGCATTAATTAAATCATGGAACGCTGCCGGTTTTGTGCTATTATCTGCATCCACATATCCCACAAAATCCCCGCGAGCTTTTCGGAAACCTTCGATAATCGCTCCGCCCTTGCCAGCCCGTTTTTCAGAATAATTATATTTTATTTGCGGAAAGGTTTTAGCAAATTCTCTGACGATGTCAAGCGTTTTATCGTTGCCATTAATTATGAGCACGAACTCAAAGTCTTTGAAATTTTTTAAAAAGTATTCGCAGTATTCTGAAAGCATGCTGCCTATTCTGCTCTCTTCGTTATACGCAGGAATTACTACGGATATCAATCCCACACCCCACGCTTTCAGGAATGCAAAATTTTATAACACTATCGAGGCTGGTTCTGGCATGGTAAATGAGCTTTCCAGGAAGCTTTTGCACGGTACAGGCATATTCATAGTCTTGCCGATTATATATCTTACAGAAGTACAACTGATGCAAATATTAGCTTTTCTTACAGCAGGCGTATTAGTTTTGCACTGGTATATAGATTTTAGGCACATACGAAGAAAGCGTATAAATGATTCTGTTCGCAGTATTTTGGAAACATTTGGCGAAAGGTATGATGAGCTGTCAGAGAAGGAGTATGAAAAATTTGAAGAAGATTTTTTCCAATCAATTAAAAAAGAGTTCCTGCGCGATGGTGAGCAGGCAATTTTCCTGCCAACAATATACTTTTTTTCATCGCTTTTGTTCACACTGGTATTTTTTGGCAAGGGTTATTTGTTTTTTGGCATAATCGCACTGACCATGGGTGATTCGGCAGCTGCATTGGCTGGCAAATACTTCGGCAGGCATAAATTGTTTTGGAACCGTGAGAAATCTATCGAGGGCATGGTGGGGTTTGCGGTTGTAACATTTGCAGTAACGCTTGTATTTTTGGCGATTTTTCCGCAGCTTGCACTGTTTGCGCCAATCAAGCTAGCAATCTCAACTGGTGTGTTCGGGTCGATAATTGAAAGCCTGCCGGTTTTAGACGATAATTTTTCTATCCCGCTGTTTACATCGCTTGCGCTTTATATTTCGACAATAATTTAGCCGGTTACTTG
>JAHFKX010000109.1 GCA_023245115.1 Candidatus Woesearchaeota archaeon | reverse complement strand
ACTGCTGCCCCATCTGCCAAATATAAATGCTGCGAAGAATAATAAGTATGCGGCGGATATAACATACATTGGCTTTTGATGTTTGAACTCGAGCCAGCCAACCTGTTTGTTTTTGAAAATAAACGCAAGTAACATGAGTGAGCCCGCAAGCATGAGGAAGAAAACCAGGCCAAATACATTCCACCAGCCCCCGCTGCCCCAAAATGTCGGCTGGGCATTTTCAGCTACGGTCGTAGCCCATCTTGAAACATTTGTTCTGAAAATTGCACTGACTAGAAATTCTTTGAACGATGCAAAGTCAATTATGCCAATCGTACTTAGTACTGGAACAGCCAGAACACCAGCTAAGAAAACAAGTATCGCTGAAGCTAATTGTTTTGGCATGAACTTCGAAATACTATTCATAATTTTTGTGTTTTTAGTTAACTCAAATGCTCCGTAAATTATCATCGGGAAAACTAGAAACACTAAACTTTCAGTTGACCGCACCCAATCCAAGATGCGTGTATGTTTAATTATTGAATAAAATATGACGAGCAGCACATAAAAAGATAAGTAGCCATAGAATTGTGTGCGTGATACTTTTGCGAAAAATACTGCGGCGAGCAATGAAAATCCAATTGTTGCGACTAGATAGCTGAATCCGCCCCACGTGCCAGCCATGACCGCTGCGAACAAGCCCGAAACGGCGCCAAAGGCCACTGCTTTTTTCGTGGTTCCTGATTTCCACATTACTACGAAGAGCCAGAGCGATATAAACATCCAGAACATGCCCATTGCATCATGGTCTGCGAAACCTGCAGATGTTCTCTGAATGTAGGCAGGCAAGACGGAAAGAAATGCCGTTGAAACTAGCGCCACTCTGTCCCCAAAAATTTCCCGCACAAATAGGAAAAAGAAGACAAAACTTATTACTGTTACAACAACCGGATAATATATGTGCCATGTTAATAATTTCAGGTTTGGCATAAGGATGTGGAGGAATTTATACCAGTACACCATTGTGAGCGGGAAAAATTTGAATGTCGCTGTCGGAATGCCGACCGGTACGTAACGCATCATATCTATAATTGGCAGTGTACCCGTATCCAAGATAACTTTTGCGTAGCGATACCAAAAATAAGAGTCAAGCTCTACGAGGTATTTGCCCTGTAATAACCCAAGGTTTCGCGTTCTTAGGTATGTGGCCAGTACCAAAACTGCGGCCAGTAAGATTAAATATATTAAAGTAGTGCTGAGTTTGCTGCGTATATTTATGCCCTTGATGTCTGTGCTTAACTCTTTTATGCCAAGCCAGCCTTTCAGATGCGAAAAGAACGCGGTTCTTCTGTCCTCCAACTCACCCATTCGGATTTAGCGCTCCGTAAACTTTATAAGGTTTTGTAGAGTGGCGACATATGACGATTTGCGTTGTAACTGCACGCGTAAAAGCCGCTTAGTCAGTAGTGTTTTCTAGTATATCTTTGTCCCAGCCATACTTTTCTAATATGGCGATTACTTCGCTGCGTTTGTAGAGCGTACCACAGGCCCGCAGGAATCGCTTGAATTTTTCCTTGCTTCTTGGGCCGACGTGCATATCATGCGCAATTGCGAGTTTTTCGAGTATGATTGATTTTATTACTGCCCTTACATCTTCGGCAGGCCAGCCCTTTAGTTCAAGCTCAGACTTGACTTCTTCTAAAGGCTTTGTTTCTAGCAAATCTCTGGCGTGTTTTTGTAGGTCAAAATTTTTTCGAGTGATAGGTGGTATCGTTGGTAGGGATTCTGCAAGCACTTTTTCTACTAACTCGGGCGAGTAACCCTTGTTTATTAAGTGCCTTTTTAGTTCATGCCGCGGCACAGATATATTTTTCTTAACTTCGCTTTTTATGTCGTTCTCGATACTAATAATTTTTGGTATTGCGCGCTGGTCTGGCCCACGATTTTGTTTTTTCGGCCGCAACAAGAAGTGCGGCGCTACAAACGCGATTATGATACCAAGAATCAGCGCATAAAAGCCCGGCTTGAAGAACAGCGGTTTGATGCAATCCTGCGGGCAGCTAAGCAGGCTTTCGTCTTTTTCACATACGGAATTATTGCATGCAGATACTATTTGGCAGTTTCCGAATTTGCATTCCTGTTGTGAGGGGCAGCCTGCATCTATGCAACATGTTTTTGAGTTTTCTCCGGCATCTATAACTTGATTGCCGCATTTTGATTCTCTACAGGAGTTGTCAACACAGGTGTTGCCTGCCAGACAACCGCAGTCAGTACAGCAGTTAGTTCTATCCTCACCAAGGCCGCATATACTGTCGCCGCATTTTATTTCCGGAAAGCCCGCCACAGCAAAAACTGCATTCAGGCCGACATTAACTGCTTTGTATCTGTAGTAAAGACTGTCGTCAGCTATGCGTATCGTGGGCTTGTCCTGCCATGAGTCCATAGACCACGATGCTGAATCCATTAGCCGTTTCAGAACAATTGTTTTCGGGTCGATTCCCTTTTCAGTTATCCATGTTTTTGGTACTTTGAACGATATGTTTGTTGTTGTGATATTTGAATCTGTTATGTTTCGTAATGTAACCTCAAAGTACTGGTATGCAATTCCGTTCAAAGAGCCCTTTGGCGTTACATTAGCATTGACCAAAAAACTGAAGCCGCGTTGTTCTTCTTTTACGCCAAATTCAAGGCCGGTAAATGCAAATTGCGGCTTTTCAAACGTGAAGCTTGATGATGTGTGATTTGATGCATTTGCGAAGTAAAAATTATACTGATATGCAAATGAATACGATAAATCAAGAACA
>JAHFKX010000108.1 GCA_023245115.1 Candidatus Woesearchaeota archaeon | reverse complement strand
TAAAGACAACAGCATCAAAAAGAATACCCACATGGAAAGTTAGGCCCGGCCTGCCAGTCGGCGCTAAGGTGACAGTGCGCGGTAAGAAAGCAGCAGAATTGCTCAAGAATTTGCTCCATGCAGTCGATAATGAGGTTTACAAAAAGGCATTCACGCAAAATGGATTTTCATTTGGGTTGAAAGAATATATAGAAATACCTGGTGTTAAATACGACCCAAAAATCGGAATAATTGGGTTGGAAGTTGCAGTATCACTGATACGGCCAGGCTACAGAGTTGCAAGGCGCAAGATTGCAAGCAGTAAAATTGCAAAATCCCATCTAATAACTGGGGAAGAGTCGCTCAAGTGGGCGCAGGAAAACTTCGGCGTTAAGTTGAAGGAGGAAGACTAATAAAATGGCAAAAAGACCATCAATTGAAAAATTGTTTGTGAGCAAGACTCGATTAGCCCGTTTCATAAGGCATAATGTTCCAAAGGCTCGCAAGTACGGACAGCGTTTGGCAATCTGCCAGCGATGCGGTGGGACTCGTAGGCACATCGCAAAATATAATCTCAACATCTGCGGAAGATGTTTCAGAGAAGTCGCAAAGGAGCTCGGCTTCAGGAAGTTACGATAATGGAGCATGATATACTCGCACAGGCATTGTCAGCAATAAACAACGCAGCAAGCAGGGGCAAGACAGAGGTCACAATAAACTCTGCATCAAAAGTAATAGTCGCTGTTTTAGAAATACTGAAACGCGAGGGTTATGCGGAATCGTACGTGCGGGAAGAAAATGGCAAAGGCGGAACTATAACACTAAAAATTTCCGGCCAGGTGAATAAAATTGGGGCAATAAAACCGCGTTTCCATGTCAATAAAACAGAGTTTGAAAAGTTCGAGCAGTCCTATCTGCCAGCAAAAGACTTCGGCAGAATTATAGTGTCAACATCAAAAGGGTACATGACACACATAGAAGCAAAACAAAAAGGCATTGGAGGGGCACTGATAGCATATGTCTACTAAAATAGTCCAGCCAGCCAGCCAGGCGAAGCTCAATAAGCTAGATGTTCCTGCTGAAATTCAGGTAAAAATAGAAGGAGATAGGATTGTTGTGGCGGGGCCGAAAGGAAAGGTTGAACGAAAATATCCTGTTAAAAATCTTGAGATTAAAATTACTGCGAAAGAAATAGAAGTGGTTGCGCGCGGAAAAACCGCACAGCACCGCGCGCTGGAAGGCACATTTATGGCGCATATCAAGAATATGCTCAAAGGTGTGGTTGAGCCATTTACATACAAGCTTAAAATTGCATATGTACATTTTCCAATGTCAGCAAAGCTACAGGGTTCGGAATTAATAGTTTCGAATTTCCTTGGCTCAAAGCAAAATCAAATAGTAAAATTACCAAAGGATGCAACAGTTAAAGTTGAAAATGAAATAATTACAGTTACGTCGCCAGATATAGAAATTGCAGGCAAGGCAGCAACGCTCATCGAACAAAGCACTAAAATATCAAACCGCGATAGGCGCGTATTCCTCGATGGAATTTATATCATAGAAAAATGCGGGAGGCCAATAACAACAACGTAACATGACAGAAATACAAAACATGCTGGCATTGAAGAAACACCTCAATAAGAAGAGGCCGCAGTTCATCAGGCAAGAATATAGAATCAGGTTAAAGCTCAGAAGTGAAACAAAGTGGAGGCGACCACGCGGAAAGCACTCGAAGATGCGGGAGGGCCGCGTTGGAAAAGTCAAGCGCGTACAGGTCGGCTACAGAAATCCAGCCAGCGTACGTGGTCTTACACTCACGGGCCTAAAGCCAATCGTCGTTCATAATACCGAAGAGCTTCAAAAGCTAAGTGCGAAAACGGATATTGCGGTATTTTCCTCTACGGTTGGCCTGAAAACTAAGTCTGAAATGTTCCAGAAGGCGCAGCAAATGGGAATTAAAACAAACGTTCGTCAAGATAAACTTAATGCGAGGCTTGCAGACTTAAAAAAGAAAGCGTCGGTTGTGGAAGCAAAGAAAGAGACAAAGACACAATCGCCAGTCACATCTCATGCGTCTAAAAAAGACGAGAATCTGCTTGAGAAAGTTGGCGGGCCAGCCAAGAGCATATCAAAATCTGCGGAAACAAAAACAGAGCCGGTAAAACAAAAGGTTACAAAGGCTCCGGTAAATAGGGTGGCAAGCAAATGAATTTGAGATTACAAAAAAGGCTCGCAGCGAAAGTCGCGAATGTCGGTCTAGCCAGAGTTATAATTCAGCCCACTCGGGTTGGCGATGTTAAGGAAGCAATAACCAAAGCAGACATCAAAGCGCTGATACGCGATGGTGCGATAGTAGTTATGCCGGAAAAGCGGCCATCCGGACTGCGCGCAAGACTCAGGCACAAGCAGCAGAAGAAGGGCAAGCAGCGCGGCCAGGGAACAAGGCGCGGTACGCTAAAAGCAAGGTTAGGTCATGTTTGGCCGCAAAAAATAAGGGCGATGAGGGCATTGCTACAGAATTTCAAGGCAAAAGGCGAGATCACGAATAAAATATACCGCGATCTTTATGGCAAGACCAAAGGCGGATTCTTCCGCGACCGCGGGCACATCACATTTTACGTAAAACAAAATAAACTGTTGAAAGAAGATGGAGGGGCAAAGCCAGCAAAGCCAAGTCAGGCTGGCAAGGCAGCTGAGAAATAATGGCAACCGGTCCAAGATATGTTGTAAAATTTAGGAGAAGGCGCGAAGGTAAAACAGATTATCCAAAACGAGTTAGGCTGCTAAAATCAAGGCAATTGAGATTAGTGTT
>JAHFKX010000036.1 GCA_023245115.1 Candidatus Woesearchaeota archaeon | reverse complement strand
AATAAAACCATTCGATAGCTTGTTGTCTTACACATCATATAAATATGCAAACCTATGCCTTAAATTAATTAAAAAAGAAGGCCCAAAAACCGCACAAGCTGCAAGCGAACAGCTTGGCGTGAGCCGAGTGATGGCTCGGATTGCGCTGAATCTGCTGCGCGAACAAGGCAGATTAAAAATACATAAAGAAAAAAAGAATATTTATTATTATTTTTCTGGACAGGAAGAATTATTGAAAAATAGAACACATTATTATGGACTTGAAGAAAAAATATTGAAAACCGGAAAAAATTACGTAACTGTTTTAGATTTCGCAAAAATAGGCGACACTGACAGAACAACTGCGAATAGCCAGCTTACTAGATTGACAGCCGAAGGCAGATTTATTATTATGAACGATGCAAAACCATATTTATACATTGTCAGGGATGAAAACCGATCGGAAAAAGCCATGTTCGTACAGGCACTTTGCCATTGGTACGCGCCAATATTACAGTGCTTCACGCCGAAAGGCATCCGCAGATTTACTATCACAAGTAGATTCAGATTGCCTTTGCAGAGCGTAGAAAAAAAACTCAGTGTTCTTGAAAAATACGAGCTGGTTTATCACGAAAATAATACGTACTATCTAACACATCTGGCAATTAAGGAGATGAAAAAACTTGGACGAAAAAAATAGTTGTGTTGCCTGCAAGTCCGGAGAAATATGCTGGGACAACCGGCATGCCATGTATGCGTGCAACACTTGTGATTTTGAACTTCCGTTCGCGCTTGAAGAACGGCTGCCAACTTACTTTGTGCGAGGAAAACATTTTCTTGGCAGTTTCATATCGTACAGAAGGAACACCTCGAGTGGAAAACGTACCCGTGAATCAGATTTAGAACAAAGATTAAGAGTTTTACACAAAAATATCTCAACAGCCGAAGAATGGAAGCGCCGCAAAGAACATTTTGAAGAGCAGGTTCGGCGTGCCAAGAAAGACGTGCTGGCCGAGTGGCAGGTTCGTATCGGCAAACAGCAGATAAGTGAATTGGAGAAAGGCCGGACAGTCATACAAATCGCGGACGACTTCGGCCTGCCAGTCTCAACAGTTGCAGAGGTCCTCGTCCGTTCTGGAAAATGCAAACAAGCCCCATTTCATGTGTGGGACTACAAGCTCAACAGAAAATACGGCGCACAAGTTAGCGCCCTGTGGCGAACTTTCAGAGGCAACCGCGCAACGAAAAGTGGAAACTTCGTAAAAATTTCGGCAACAATACAAAAAATTTCTGAACGAATTGGTCTTAACGTTTACTCTACGTCACAAGTAATAAAACGCAACGGCCTTTGCCCCGGCGGGAACTGGGCACTTTGGCAGTTTGAAAAACTGCAGGAGTATGGCGTGATGATTGGCCAGCTCTGGGACAACCGCGAATCCCGCGTCAAAGACGACTGGACGCTGTGCGAGGTTGTGGACAGCATCAGTAAAGACCTAAAAATTGATAACCCTTATTTTATTATAAATGCGCTGGCTAGCACGGGCCGATCGGACTTAGACGAAAGGAACGCATTTACAATCTACTCAAAATATAAATATGCAAAATTAACTTTAGAGTTCATAAGCAAGGACGGTCCAAAAACTATTTCTGACATTGCAAAAAAATTCGAAATATCATATCGCGTTGCGGCTTACTCACTTAATATTCTGGCCGATGCAAAATTAGTAAAAATCCACGGTGGCAAAAACAGAATAGTTTATCTTTCTAGCCAAGAGCAACAACTCCGGAAGGTTGCAACATATCTAAGGCTCGAAGACGAAATTATGACTTCACAGCGGCTTTACGTAACATCGCACGAAGTCATGCGCATGTCTAGCTTGTCAGAATCAAAGGCAGAAGTTTTGTTAAACAAATGGGCAGATGAAAAAAAACTTATGAGACTAAATGATGTTCGAGTTAATGGCGAAATAATTTATGTAATTTTAGACGGGCAAAAACATAAAGATGCCACGCGCGCCGTACTGGTGCAGTTGTATGGCAATGTTCTCAAACATATCGACCATACCGGCGTAACACCATACGGCGTATGTAAAAAACTTAATTCACAATCTTGGGGTTTCATGAAACACAAACTTAATATTTTAAAAAAATACGGCATTATTAGTGAGAGGGACGGAAAATACTATCCACCGACAAAATAGTAATTTTTGCCCAGTAGACTTTTAAACTCCAATATGAATTTATATATCGGCCACAATGAAAGTACCCTCTCGCTGGATGCGGCGCAGGCTGGCAAGCGTAGTCACGACGATATTTATTCTAGTCGCAGCCATAGTGGCATTAGCACTGATATTCAAATCTGCAAAACTTGACACTGCAAAAATGTTTCTTGCGGTAATAGCAAGCATATCGAGAATTTCAGTTGCATATGTATTGTCACTCGGCGCCGCTCTGTTATTTGCAGTCATGATGGCAAAAAGCAAACTGCTCGAGAACCTGCTGCTACCTGTTTTTGACCTGTTCCAAAGCATTCCTGGCCTTGCGATACTCCCGCTTGCAGTTATTTACTTTGGCAAGGGCAACACAACTGCAATTTTTATAATTTTCCTTGCCATGTTCTGGACAATGCTATTTACGATAATTGGCACGCTCAAAGGCCTAAAGGAAGATCTATCAGAAGCAGCAACAATTTTCGGCGCAACCGGATGGAAACGCTTCCGGTATTTTACAATGCCTGCGCTCTTGCCTGCAATCATAACTGCCTCAATAATATCGTGGGGGGCTGGCTGGGAAATAATAATCGCTGCGGAAATAATCGGAATCAGTACTGGAATCGGCGCGTTCCTAAATACGGCATCAGAATCCGGGCAGACTAGTTTGGTCGTAGTCGGAATTATGGTTCTTGCAATTGTGGTATTCATGATAAATAAATTCATATGGCTACCGCTCCTACACAAAACAACAAAATACCAAACAGAATAAAATGGTTGAAGCACTAAGAATAGAAAAAATAAGTAAGACATTTAAGGAAGAAAACAAAAGCGTTACAGCTCTAAATAAAATCAGTTTCGATGTTAGGCAGGGCGAGCTTCTCGCAATAATCGGGCCATCTGGTTGCGGCAAGTCAACGCTTCTTAAAATAATTGCCGGCCTGGCAAAGCCAGACTCAGGATTTGTAAGACATAAAAGCAGAATTATTGCCGAACCAAATCCAAAAGTTACGATGGTCTTCCAGCACTTCGCACTCTTCCCGTGGCTGACTGCACTTGAAAATGTTAAATTCGGTTTGAAAATGCGCGGCCTGTCGGAAAACCTACAGGAAAAAAACGCAAGGCAATGGCTCCGCGAAGTTGGCCTGCGCGGCTCAGAGGATAAACATCCAAGAGAATTATCTGGTGGAATGAAACAACGTGTCGGCTTGGCTAGGGCACTAGCAACAGACGCAGAAATTTTATTAATGGATGAGCCTTTTTCCTCTCTGGATGCATTTACTGCACACGCCCTCCGGCAGGACTTAATGAGGCTACGGTTAAAGAAAAAAAATACAATTATTTTAGTAACACATTTAGTCGACGAAGCCATAGAGCTGGCCGATAGAATCATAGTATTAACTCCAAGGCCAGGTAGCGTCGCCGCGATTTTTGAAAATAAGTTAAAACGGCCCCGTAACAAAAGGAGCAAAGAATTCTTCCGACTAGTTGACAAAATAACAAAAACAATTAGATTTTAATTCTGCTTCGCATTACGCTTTGCTGCATCTAATATTTTAGTTATGAACTTATGCTTAGCAATCTGGTATTCATACTTTGAGCGCAGCGCATATTTCAGTTTAAGTTCCTCGTACCTTTTCAAAATATCTTTATGCTGTTTCAGGTAATTAAAAAATAACCTGCCCTCAACCTCGTCGACTGCATTTTGCAGCACAAGCATAATCTCAAACTTGACACCCTTATGATTGTAATTAAATCTTGCCCTCGGCTCGTCGGGATAATAGCTTCCAGGCCAGCCAAAGTTTTTCCTCAATTTTTCAAAAGCCAATTCAAAATCTTTTTTGCCGCGAACCCGTAGGTATAAATCAACCTCGCCCTGGCCAGAAATGCCTAGGGCAGTAGAACCGCGGTGCTCAATTTCAACAGATTTCCCCAGCAGCTTCCTTAATTTTGCTTTTACACGCTTAACCGCACCAAAAATAGCTCTGTCAAATCTATGAATTTTAACCGTCTTTGTCCTGCTAAACTTCCTAAACCACCCTCTTGGAATTGCTTTACGTTCAACCATATTATTAAGCGCCGACGGCAGGAGTTTCTTCACGTGTGGCGTTATTGGCATCGAAGATGCCTCACCTTTCTTTTGGGGTGCCACGGGACCTTTTCTTTTATGAAAGAAAAGGGAGTGTGATTTGAACCTGCAATCCCTTGCGGGACTCGCTCTCCTTCCCTTTCTTTCTCGCAAGAAAGAAAGGTCTGGAGCAACCCTAAAGAAAGAGGCGCGCGATCTTCGATCACGCAAACGCTTCCCTGTCGCTCCAGCCGATTCGAGGCGAGCGCCTTACCAGATTATACACAAATGAAGTTTGCGTATTAGCAAACCTCAGTTTGCTTTAGACTACGTCGGCACAAACAATAGATTAACACTCGATTTATAAAAGTAATTAGAACTAAAATCTTGGCCTGAGACCGCGATACTTCAACCACAGCAAGCCAATAATTGTCGCGCCCGCAATTCCTATTGCCACACTCCATGTTGTAAAATCATTTGATTCATACACTGGCTGGCCAATATCAAGGCGTCCATCAGCGCCCGCGATTTGACTATCGCTGACACCAATATTTTTGTTATCCGTGTGAATAGAATATTCCTGGCAATTATCAAATTGATAGCCCGGAATTGTTATTTCTTTGCCGCCATCGAAGGACTTAGTAGTGTAACCATCAACAGAGCCTAAGTCTTGCCCGCCGGAAATGCACCGCACATCTTTGACTACGTAATTGCCGAAGAGCCGGACTATGCCATCGAGTGTGCTTGCTGCTGATGCATGCCCGACTACTAAAAAAGCTCCAGCGACAGCCAAGCCAGCCCCAAGCACAAACTTTCTAGGGTTTTTTACAGCCCACGCACTAGCTTGGCCAGTTCTATTGTTAATAAACGACTGCACCAAAGCCAGTTTTTCGGTTAAGCTCATACCATATTTTGAAGCGAAAAAGTTAAGAAACTTGCGGCGGGTAAACTGCAAACAATCAAAACTAGTTAATGCTTACTTGCGGTCACGCCTACTTGCCTTGTCTGCAACTTTTTTTTGCCAGTCAGCATCGCCCATCTGAATTACCGTCTTGCTGTCGCGCCCATCGTTTACTGCATCAGCCACTACGCCAGTAAGCCCACCAATACCGCCGCCAACAAGGATGCCTACAGCCGTAACAACTGGCGTCGCAAGAACTATGCCAACCAAGTCAACTACGACCCTCAAAACAGGGTCAGTTAAATGAACATAATTACTGAAGTGCTCTCCAACCAGCCAGCCAGCCAGCATATAATCCAGATGCAAGGCCAGCTACACCGCCGATAGCAGCACCAATTGTTACTCCGTCACCAGTTCTATCCATATTTGTTTTGTATAATCGTGTCATTTTTGTGCAAACAGCTACGGGAAGATTTATAAGCTTTATGGTATCTAAATACTCTTCCATGCCATCAGCTGATTTTGCACTAATGGCAACTCAAGCCAGTGCTGCTCCATAGCCGCAGAAAATTCCTTGGTCACGTACTTCCCGCTCTTAAATTCCTGCCCGTAACTTTTGATAACAATGCCTTCCATTATCTGCGCTTCCATAAGCGGCGGGCTACAATTTTCATGCCGGCCGCTGAAACTCGACAGCCTGACAAATTCAGGAACTTCCTCGTAACTAAGCCTGCCTTCGTAAAGAACAGGTGCGCTGGCCAGCCCGCATTCCTCAAAAATTTTCAGCCTCTGTTTTACTGGCAACAGTTTTCCCGTCCGAATGTGCATCACATCAAACGCGACAAAAAAATCTGGCAGTTCGTTGTACGGAATTGAATGCAATGCATACAGCCACTCGCCGACAATTGCGTGCCCTCGCGGAATTTTTTCCAGCTTCTTGCAGTTCTGATATGCCCAGTTATACGCATGCACAAACGCCTTTGTCCGTTCAAACTCTGAAATTATTCTCGTGCCTTTCGCGCGGAGCAGTGGCTTGCCGCCAGTCCAAGTTATAAATAAAGTCGAGCCGTCCAGTTTTTCCTCAAGCACAACATCGCCGCGAAATAACTCACGAACTTCTGGCCCTGCAAGATAATGCTTGTCCGGCTGGATGTTCAAGTCTGGATAGACTATGCGGAAGGCTTCAGGGTATTTTGGAAATGTGTATTTCTCTGGCATGCAAAAAAGACGAAGTAAAAAGTTTTAAGCTTAACTATGTGGGTAGCTGTGACGCGGGATTGCGGATGGCGCGCTTTGCAAGGCGATAAATTTCATAACCTAAACTTATTGCATTTGTCGTAACGTAGAAAGGCGCCATAAATTTAGCTGATGCTGTGTCAGCGCCCTGCCCAGCAATAATGCGCAGTATTTCATACGCCACTATTCCATGCGTCAATGCATACATTGCATACTCTGCGCCGCGGCAGGCCAAAAATGCAGCCCTGTCACCGCCAAAATCTTTTGGGCTTGCTATTTTTTCAAGTTCGCCCTGTTCTAAAATACTTCTTAGTGACGTTGGTATTACTAATGAACGAATTGTCCCAACAACAAAGCCCGGCACAAGACCTATGCCTGCCGCGGCAGCTATTTTGGCTAGCCTGTTTCCTTGAGATTGTTTTTCTGTCATTTAAAATCGCACTCCTAAAAGGGTTTTAAGGCTTTCTGGTTCGCTTATCTGCATCATATCCATAGGAATTTACTATATTGTAGTTTTATAAACCTTTTGCTACATAAAATTAGACAACCTTTTTAACAATCAAATTCTTTGTCATTAGGTCATCGATGGTTTACGAAATAATCGCAGGCAGATCCACTAAAGAAAAAGAAAAACTAGGTCTAACGGGAACAATCTTTCTCGGCAAGCACTATGTACAAATGGAGCGCACGCAGGCCCTGTCAAACCCGGTTTACTTAGACGTGGCTGGCCCGCATGTTATTCTCGTGGCTGGCAAGCGCGGGCAGGGAAAATCCTACACAATAGGCGTAATAGCCGAAGGCCTAGCTGATTTACCAGAAGACATAAAAAACAATTTATCGTTCCTGATTTTTGATACCATGGGAATTTTCTGGACGATGAAATACCCAAACTACAAAGACGATAAAATCCTCAAAGACTGGGGCATGCTACCAAAAGGCCTGCAACCCATAATTTTTGTCCCATTCGGAATGTTTGATGACTACCAAGAAAAGGGCGTGCCATGCGACCTTCCGTTTTCTCTAAAACCGTCTGAAGTTTCCGCAGAAGACTGGTCGGAAATTTTTGCGATTGACCTGCTGTCAGATGCGGGAATCTTGCTGGAACGCGCAGTAACAAAAGCAAGGGAAACGCTCGGCATCTTTGAAATAAAAGAGCTAATCACTGTTTTGGAAACAGACAAGGATGCAGAAAAAAAAGAAAAGCAAGTCCTAAAAAATAAGTTTATAGTGGCTGACTCGTGGGGCATATTCAAAGCGGCTGGCACGGAAATCCTCGACTTATTCAAAGGCGGCACAACAACAATTCTTGACCTTTCCGCGTACGCGCAGGTTGAGAACGGTGAGCGTCTAAAAGCGCTTGTAATCGGTTTAGTCTCAAAAAAAATTTTAGAGCAGCGCATGGCCTCGCGAAAGGCGGAAGAAGTAAAATTAATTTCGGAAGGCGGCTTCCTGTTCGGCGAAATTGCAGCCATAGCAGAAAAAGAGGCACCACTCGTTTGGATTATGATTGACGAAGCGCATGAATTTCTGCCACGAGTTGGAAAAACCTTAGCATCCAGCCCGCTAATCCAGATTTTGCGCGAAGGACGACAGCCGGGAATTTCTCTCGTACTAGCGACACAGCAGCCCGGCAAAATCCACACAGACGTTATGACTCAGGCAGATATTGTTCTTTCGCACAAGGTTACATCAAAAATAGATTTACAGGCGCTGAACGAAATCGCAGCTACCTATTTAACGTATGACATTCAAAGATATATTGATGACCTGCCGGCCGATAAAGGTACGGCCATTCTGATAGACGACAAACTGGAAAAAATCTACCCGATGCAAGTCCGCCCAAAGTACAGCTGGCATGGCGGCGAGGATCCAACAGCAATTAAGGGACAGCTAAAAGAGTTTGGATTGGCGTAATCACAATTTCCCGCTT
>JAHFKX010000107.1 GCA_023245115.1 Candidatus Woesearchaeota archaeon | reverse complement strand
GGCTGTTGCCGGGCACGAATTATCGCATTTAAAGCACAGCGATGTCGCAGTTATAACTTTGATTTCAGTTGTGCCAATGATTGCATGGTATGTCGCACAGAGTTTCATCTGGGGCAGGCATGACCGTAACAATGGCAGCGGCGCAGTCGCGGTTGGAATTTTGGCGTTTGTAATTTATTTTATAACAAATCTTTTGGTGTTGTATGCTTCCAGAATTCGCGAGTATTATGCGGATGCCGGCTCGGTGACATTGGGAAACGAACCGCATTATCTCGCATCTGCACTGTATAAATTAGTGAAAGGCTCTGCACGTGCCTCGCCGCTTGCAGTCAAGCAGGCACAGGGTATGAAGGCATTTTTTGCAAATGATATTTCTCGGGCGCACGATGACATTGCAGAGATTGCTGACTTAGATTTAGATAAGAGCGGGCATATTGACGCCGACGAGCTGGCTGCGCTTGCCGGCAGGCACATCAAGCTGTCTGGGCTGGACAGAATGATGGAATTAATGAGCACGCATCCGAATATGCTAAAGAGAATTAAAGTGTTAAGCGGAATAAAATAATTTTCAGTTGATACTTAACAAAAAAAATATTTCAAAAAACGCAAACTATTTATATGCGAATTGTTTCTATTTTGTACAAATGCCAATCGACAAAAAAAATGAAAACCAAAATAACGCGCAAAAAAAACTAAAGTTTCTCTTTGTATCCATAGAAGGTTTAATTGGCGATTTAGCCTGGCAAGTTAGGAAAGAGGGCCACACAGTAAAATATTTTATCCAAGAGCAGAGCCAGAAAGATGTCTGCGACGGTTTTTTGGAAAAGTGTGACGACTGGCGAAGTGAAGTTAATTGGGCAGACGTTATTGTTTTTGATGACATAGGTTTTGGAACGGTCGCTGATAAGCTAAGAAAGCAGGGCAAGCTAGTTGTTGGCGGTTCGGCATACGGCGATAAGCTCGAAGATGATCGCGAATTCGGTCAGGAAGAAATGAAAAAACTCGGTATGAGCGCAATACCAAACTATAATTTTACAGATTTCGACAGTGCAATAAATTTCCTCAGCAAAAATCCCGGCAGATATGTTCTAAAACCTAGCGGCAGGGCGCAAAACGAAAAGGAACTGCTATTTGTCGGAAATGAGGAAGACGGGCGCGATGTAATACAAGTTCTTGAGCTTTATAAAAAAAACTGGGGCAAGAAAATTAAATTCTTCCAACTTCAAAAATATGTTTCTGGCGTTGAAGTAGCGATTGGTGCGTTCTTCAACGGCAATGATTTTATTTTGCCAATCAACATAAATTTTGAGCACAAAAGGCTATTCCCGGGAAATATTGGCCCGAGTACTGGCGAAATGGGCACAACAATGTTTTGGTCGAAACCAAATGGATTATTCGCGGCGACACTTGAAAAAATGCGCGGCAAGCTGCGCGAAAGCGGCTATGTTGGTTATTTTGATATTAATACTATTACGAATGCAAAGGGCATATATCCGCTCGAGGTAACTGCACGGTTCGGCTACCCGCATATCAGCATAGCAATGGAAGGCGTGGTAAGCCCATGGGGTGAGTTCTTGCACGCTATCGCGTCAGGACAGAACTACGAACTAAAAACAAATCGCGGATTTCAGGTTGGCGTTGTGATTGCAGTCCCGCCATTCCCATTCAAAGACCCAAGTGCATTCAAGAAATATTCTGAAGACGCAACAATAATTTTCAAAAAACCGAATTACGAAGGCCTACACCTATGCGATGTAAAGCTCGTAGAGAATGATTGGAGGCTAGCCGGCAATTCTGGGTACGCGCTCATTGCTACTGGATCTGGCCAAACAATGGACGAAGCCAGTAAGCAAGTATACTCGCGTGTGGCCAACATACTCATTCCAAATATGTTTTACAGAACAGACATCGGTGCAAAATGGCTACCAGATTCTGATAGATTACAGACGTGGGGATATTTGTATTAAACAGTTCGGCATAAACTTTTAAACGTTACTATGTGTCTGCGCCACATGAAAATCGCAATTAAAACATGGGGCTGCGCTGCAAGCCAGAATGATTCTGAAATCATGGCAGGCCTGCTGCAGCAAGCCAGCTATGAAATTGTGGAAGACGACTCGCATGCAGATTTAATAATTCTAAACACGTGCACCGTAAAACACAGAGTTGAAGTCGATGAACTAAAAGAAATTCAAAAATTAAAATCAGAAGGAAAAAAAATAATTGCGACTGGCTGTCTCGTGCAGGATAAAAAACATTTCGACAAGCTGGATGGAATTTCTTTTATCGGGCTGAACGATGAAGCAGAAATTGTAAAATACGTCGAGCAAGTCGCGGCTGGCAAGACAATCCGAGTCATGTCAGAGAAAAAGATTGACCGCTCCTCGTTGCCACGGCTAAGACAAAATCCAGTCGTTGAAACCGTGCAAATACTTCAGGGCTGCCTTTCGAATTGTACTTTTTGTGCGACAAAGCTAGCAAAAGGCAATACATATTCCTTTTCCGAGCCAAGAATACTTACGCAAGTTGAATCTGCAGTCAATGATGGCTGCAAGGAAATATGGCTAACCTCACAAGACAATGGAACTTATGGCATAGATAGGAGAACAAACATTGCCAATCTTTTGCAAAAGGTTTGCGCAATCAAAGGAAATTTTTTTGTACGCAATGGCATGGCAAACCCGCAGTGGGTAAAAAAATTCCTGCCGGAATTAATCGAAGCATACAAATCAGAAAAAATATACAAGTTCCTGCACATTCCAGTTCAATCTGGCAGCGATAAAGTTTTGCGCGATATGAATCG
>JAHFKX010000106.1 GCA_023245115.1 Candidatus Woesearchaeota archaeon | reverse complement strand
ACAATTTGGGTGTTGGCTTCCTGCGTGGCCTGAATGTAAAGAACCTTCTGCCTGGGGCGAAGCAGTTGCCAACGTTTAATTTTTAAATCTCCTCTGTGATGATAAAATATGGACACCAAGTTGGAGGTAGTAAAATTATTGTCAAAGGCAGCTGGCCTGAAGGAGTCCGAAGTATCAGAAATACTTGAAGTCCCACCATCCCCAGAGCTTGGTGATTTTGCACTGCCGTGCTTCAAGCTCGCCGCCAAATTAAAAAAAGCACCGCAAATAATTGCAAAGGAAATTTCCGGAAAAATAAAATCCGGCGAATTAATTAAAGAAGTAAAAGCAACTGGCCCATACGTAAATATTTTTGTTAACCAAAGCCAGATTGCAGAGAACCTAATATTCAACGTGCTGGCAAAAGCAGGCAGGTTCGGCGAGCAAAGCAAAAATAATCAGAACGTGATGATAGAATTTTGCCACGCAAATACGCATAAGGCATTCCACATCGGGCATTTGAGAAACATTGTGCTTGGAGAATCATTCTCGCGCGTAATGGAATTTAACGGTTTCAATGTGCTAAGAGTAAACTATCAGGGCGACATCGGCCCGCACGTTGCCAAATGTTTGTGGGCTTACCAAAAATACCACAATGACGAAGTTCCAAAAAAAGACAGAGGCGTTTGGCTCGGTAAAATTTATGCTGAGGGCGCGAAACACCATGCGGACAGTGAAGAGGTTCAGAAAGAAGTTGCGGAGTTGACGCAAAAACTTTACGCAGGCAAGGACAAAAAATTAATGTTGTTGTGGAAAAAAACGCGTGGTTGGAGCATTGAGGAGTTTGAGAAGCTGTACAAAGAGCTTGACGTGACATTTAAGGAGTTTTATTTCGAGAGCCAAGTTGAAGCAGCAGGCAAGAAAATTGCACTTGATATGTTGAAGAAGGGAAGCGCAACGCGCGACCAAGGCGCAATTGTTGTGGATTTAAAGAAATATGACTTAGGTGTTTGTGTTATTCTTGCGACAGACGGCCACCCACTCTACACAACAAAAGAACTTGGTTTAGCGCAGAAAAAACTTGCTAAGTATAACTTAGATAAGAGTATTCACGTTGTCGGGCAGGAGCAGGAACTATTTTTCAAGCAGATGTTCAAGATTTACGAATTGCTTGGCTGGCCAATCGGAAAAATTTCCCATCACTTAAGTTATGGCCTCGTTATGCTGCCAGAAGGCAAGATGTCCTCGCGTTTGGGCGAGGTCGTGATTTATCACGATCTTGCGGAGAAAGTAAAATCAAAAGCGTTGGAGGAAGTTAAGAAGAGAAATCTAAACCTTTCTGCAGCAAAACAAAAACTAATTGCAGACAAAGTTGCGATTGCTGCGCTGAAATTTGGCATGCTAAAACAATCGCCAGACAAAACAATAATTTTTGATTGGGAGCGCGCGTTGGAGTTTGAGGGCGATACCGGCCCGTACTTGCAGTATGCGTTTGTCAGGGCAAGAAAGATTATGCAAAAGGCCGGCAAGATGCCAAATAAAGCGAGCTTCTCACTATTGCAGCAGCCAGCTGAAATCGCTCTGGTAAAAAATATTGCTTTGTTCCCAGAAGTTGTTAAAAAAGCTGGCAGGGAGTACGCACCAAACGCCGTCGCAAACTACGCATTTGAGCTGGCCAATACATTTAGCAGTTTCTACGAGACCTGTCCAGTGATTTCTGCTGAGTCGGATGGGCTGAAAAATATGCGCCTCAAGTTAGTGCAGGCGTTTGCGCAAACTTTGAGAAATGCATTGTACTTGCTAGGAATCGAAGAAGTTGAAGTAATGTAATTAGCAAATGTTTCTTGCAGTGCAATAATATTTTAATAGTTTATTGGCCTTTCTGATTTATGGCGACTCTGGAACAGTTGGTTGAAACAAGAAAAAAACAGGCAGACAAAAGGGAAATATTTGCAAAATCACAACTTGTGGTAAAGGTTTTAGGGGTTGGCGGTGAAGAGCAACGAAAAGATGATCCACACTGTGTTGCGTATATATACGATTGGACTTTTAATAGTAATGGTTTGGTAATTAAAGACCACAACGAAGAATATCATTACGATGATGGAAGCGGCGGCGGAGGAAGCTTGACTGTAAGTTTCAGTGGCAAAGAGGTCTATAAATATGGTAATGGCCTCGAAATTTATAAGCCAGGCAAATGGGAAGGCCAGCTTGATGTGCTGTACGCACGTGCGCTTGAAGTGCAAAAGGCTAATAAGGCAAAAGAAGTTGAAAAAGCTGCGGTTGAGCAGGCCGTAAAGGCTCGTGAATTGCGGAAAAACTTTGGTTTATGAATTCTAATTTAGCTGCATAAAGCTTTTTAACAAAAATTCTGTAGAATTTTTGAATAAAGTTTTGCTCCGCAAACCTTTATAAATCGATTTTATGTGTTAATTTTATGAAACGCGGTTCTCGAGCGTGGAAAAAGAAAAACAAGTCAGGCTATCGTGGTAGATGGAAATGGTATCGCAAGCGCCTGAAGAAGCGTAAGCGCTTAAGACGGCTGCAAAAGACAGGTAGGTAATTGCATGGCTAGTAAGAAATTTGTATCTGCGGGTTTTGTAGTTTGGTTTATAATTTGGTTGCTTGCCACAATATACAAGCCAGTTCAGAATGCGTTGCAAATCGGTTTGGCAGTTACCGTTGTCTTGCTGATAGTTGTTTTGTCATTTAGAAAGCGATTAGGCTTTTAAATTAAGATTTCTAAGTTTTTATCGTGCGGGGATAGCGAAGTCCATCGGGTTGAAATTTGAAATATTTCAGCTTAATGGTCGAAATGGTCAAACGCGTTAGGCTT
>JAHFKX010000035.1 GCA_023245115.1 Candidatus Woesearchaeota archaeon | reverse complement strand
TTCTTGCATTTTTTTTAGGGCACTTATTACGGTTTTTTCGCTGCCAGATTTCGTTGTTATTAATACATATGCGCCAACTACCATGTTGTCCTCCTAGTCGCCTACTGCGATTAAGGTTGATGTCCGCCTTACGCCTTTTATTGTGCGTATTTTATCCATTATGAAGTCGCCAAGCTTGGATATGTCAGAAACGGTAATTTTTGCAATCAAATCGCAATCGCCGTAAACCACCTCGACTTCGTCTACGCCATCGGTATCAGAGAGCTTGTCAGCAATCTGCCTCTCGTTACCTGAATCAGCTGTGATAAGTATATACGCCAACACCATATATTTCTGTGGCTGGCAAAGCTTATAAAGTTTCCGAAGAAACTTTATTCGCAAACGAGTAAGGCGAAGTTTGTGTTACGAACATTTTGAAGAAATTTTATTCGCCAATGGGCAGGCTGGTCAGTGCTATACTCTCTTCGGTAATTTTATCAGTTTCGATTTGGCAACAAGCCTGTTTGGCAGTATTATTACGCCACTTTTTGTTTCAAGCCGCAGATCGAAGATTCCGACCGATGATATTTTTCCATCAAAGTCGCTAATTTTAACTAAGTCGCCTTGCGCGAGCCCTAGTTTTTTAATAACGGGCCAGGCCAGCAGGTCGACGAACCTGTTCCTGACCTCAAAATACGCGATGAAAGCGGCAAGCGTGCCAATTGCAATTACCGCAAGTGCAATTACTGGTGTGAAAATTCCGAGCCGGAAAAGTGCAAGTATAAATGCAATAACATATATTAAGTATCTGATAGAATATTCTACGATTCCCGCCGGATTTTTTATACCGCGCTTTTGCAGCCATGCTTTAAGGCCTGATTTTTTCATAAACGCATCAGCGAAATTTGCAATAAAATGTGCGCCAATTATGCTGGCAATCACGATTATACTGACTGCTGCGGCCTTTGCAAAGAAGCTGCTTTCGAGGAATGTCCGCACTTCGAGTAGCGATACCATAAAAAGAGCCAAGGTTTAGGTTTAAAAATATAGTATGTCTATTATTAGCATGCCAACGAATGTAACTGTCGAATATGTCCTGGCCGAAGAAGAATATTTCAAGGCGAGAACGGGCCCTGAAAGGCTGGCTGCTCTGAAACGTATGATTACTCTGGCGCCGAAGCATAAGTCCGCTGAAAAACTAAACGCTGCGCTAAAAAGAAAACTTTCAGATTTGAGGAAGGAGCTTGAGCGCGAAAAAAAGGCCGGCAAGGGCAACAAGCGTCAGGAAGTTATTAAACGAGAGGGCGCGTTAACCGTTGTTTTTTTGGGCGTCCTTGGCTCACCAAAATCAAAGCTTTTTTCCAAAATTACAGGCCTCGAGTACAAGGGAGATAAGGGTTATGGTTTTACGATGCGCATGATTCCTTATGAGAATGTTTGGATGCAGGGTGTTGACACGCCCGCGATTTATCAGGGCATTGCAGTGGCAGGCGGCCAATTGTTTGATTTAGTCAGGACTGCGGATTTTGTAGTGCTGGCAATCAGGTCGACAGATGATTACGAATTAATCCGTGAGGAATTGGCAAAGCGCGGCATTGATATAAACCAGAAAAATGTTGCTTCTGTTATAACTATCGATGACGTTGAGGATTTTAAGAAAAAAATTTGGAAGCGTGTCGGGAAAATGCGCGTTAAGACGCGGACTAGGGGCCTGACAGCACCAAAGCCAGTTGTGCTAAATGCGAGGGCAACAGTCAGAGAACTGGCAGAAGCGGTCCATAAAGATTTTGTGCAAAGGTTTAAAATAGCAAAAATATGGGGTCCATCTGCGAAGTTCGCAGGCCAGCAGGTCGGATTAGAGCATAGGCTGGCGGACGGCGATGTCGTCGAAATTTTCACTAAGTAAGATGAAGGCAGTTACGAAAAAGGCACCGAGCAGGAATATTTTAGCAAGAGCGCTTGGCAAAAAACTTCCGCAGTCCATGAAAGAGAAAGTGGCAGCGCCACGCGGAATTTTGGAGCGCGTTTTTAATAAGCAGTCCGGATTGGAGCAGGCCAGCCACGAAGGCATGAATCGCTGGTTTAAGCAGGTGGTTGAGGATCAGTTTAAGCGTTGGCATAAACACGCCGATGGTTCACCGGCAAAGCCCATTGTTATGGGCAGCTATGGCGAGGATTTGGAGAAGTCAGAGTCCGGCCTTGAAAGGGCAGTGGCAAAGACGGCCAGCACTGGTGAACCGCCGATAGCCTACGTCGGCAAGGGCGGGCCGGTAGCAAAAGATGAGGCTGGCGGAAAAAAAGAAGACATTAAAGATGCCTACAAAGCCGGCGCGAGCGGTGCAAGTTATAAGGCCGGCGGCGATGCCCATGCATCTGGAACATCATATCAAAGCCAGGCCGCAGGCGCAGTTGTTTCCTGTGCATCTTGCGGTACGGGTGCCCACGCGTCTTTGAGCGCAGATGGCTCAGTTAGCTTTAATTCTATGGGCAAGATGGGTGGCAATATGTATCAAGTTGGCGGCGGCAATAACCTTTACGGTGCAGGCGGCCAGAATGCGAGTTATCAAGCCAGCAATAATAATTATTCAACAGCCCAGGGCGGCAATGTGCAATCCACAAATTATCAGCAGTCCGGCGGCGATGAGGATTAAATAGTTTTGAACCCTTTTGCGTTCAGAATTTTTTTTACAGAATTGTCAATCTGACTTTCGCTGATTTTTCCAGTATGCACAGCACCCTCGACGACATCGATAATGTGGCTTATTTTATCTGGGCTCGATGCGACATCAAGAACGATGTCATTGCCAGCCGCAAACAAATCAATATAACGGCCGTCTGAGCGCCCATAATATCTCATCAGGCCAAGCATGTTTATGTCATCGGTTACTACGAGGCCATTGAAATCTTTTTTTAATGTGGCAACCGCCTTTTTTGATGTGACTGCTGGCTTGCCTTCTGTGTCAACGGCGCCGCTGCCTATGACGTGGCTTATCATCACTGCACCAGCACCAGCCATTTCACTTTTCGCAAATGGTTCGATGTCAGAGTCATCTATTACTGCATATGTCAGGAGCCTGTGCGGGTCTCTTACGCTTAGCGTTTTTCCGGGATAATGTTTTGGAGTTGCGATTATACCTTCTGATTGCAGGCCCGTCACATATTGTGCTGCTTTGTCAGCAATGTCATCTGGCGTTCCCGAGAAACTGCGGCAGTTCCAGATTGTATCTCTTGTATCTACAACCGGTGCGAAATTCATGTTGAGACCGAGCTCGTGCATTAATTTACCTTGTGACTTTCCTACTGCAAACGCATCTTCACTGGTTTTTATGTCTGCCAGCGAAGGAAATTTGGCAAAATTTTCGAATGGATTTATGCATCCTTCTACATCGGCTGCTATGAAAAAAGGTATTTTGGAGTTGCGTTGCATTAGTTCAGTTGTTTTATTAAACGCATCTGGCGTTTCCATTGCGGTTAAAAAAATACCGCCGATATCCATTTGCTGATATAGTGCTTTATCGTCCGGGTTCCCATAAGCCATTATCATCTGTGCAATTTTTTGGCGCAGCGTCATTGAGTGAATGTCTATGGTATGTCCGATTACTAAAATATTCTCTGGCGCCTTTGCGTTGACTTTGTAAAATTCGCCGTATATATTTGCTATCAGCAGGCCAGCTACGAGAACGGACAGCAGCATTGTAAGTCTCATTTGGTCTATCATTTTGTTTTTATTCTGTAACCTTGCGTTGTGCAGTAATTAATTGCCTTTGCGTTGACCTTGTATTGTGCGCCGTAACTTGAAGTGGAGCAAATGAAATCACCGTTTATTGTGTTGTCATGTGTGCAGGCCAGCTGTTTCTGCAGCTCAAAGCAGCATACACTCATATCATCGATTATGGTTTGCTTGTCTTGCAACTCAAAAATGCACTTTGGCTCTGACTGATCGAGTGAGAAAACGACTTTTGCAGTAATGTCTTTCGGGCCGGCAAGATTTATGAACAGGGCAATTACTGCTATAAATAGCGCGATGTTGAGTATGGCCAGCTTACCCATGCTAAGGCTTATATTTTAGTGTTTATAAGATTTTTTGATATGGGGGGTAATCCAAAGGGTTCGGCTGCTGAGCGGGAATTAGTCAGCATGCTCTGGGGCTCAAGTTTTGCTGCGATTCGCGCGGCCGGCTCTGGCGTGCAAAGGTTTTACTCGCCCGACGTGCTGGCATCAAATGGCTCAAAAGTTCTAGCAATCGAGTGCAAGTCAACAAAATCAAAGCATCAGTATTTCGAGCCTCAGCAGGTAGATGAATTAAAAAAGTTTGCGGATATTTTCAAGGCCGAGCCATGGCTGGCAGTAAAATTTTCATCGGACTGGAAATTTTTTAAGATAGATGATTTGGAAAAAACCGACAAGGCGCACGTAGCAACGAAAGATTCAGCCAGGGCAAAAATGCTGTTCGATTTGTTTAAATCCTAAACCGCAACTTTGTATTTATGCAGCTCTGCCAGCTCACGGTAAAATCCTGTCTTACCGACTACAAGCAGCAGGAGGAACAGGAAGCCAGCCACAAAGACAGGGGCCAGAACCACATAAGATAATACGAAAAAGACTGTGTGGCTTGTTATGCTAAATGCCAGAAAGCTAAGGTATGCGAAGCCAGTGAAGATCGCGATGCAAAGCCCGACGAGCGTGAAATACAGGAGCCCAGAATAACTTCTTTGCTGCCAATACGGTGGTTTTTCTACCATAGCACTATGTGTTTATTTAAGTTAATAAAGTTTGCTGATTACTTCCAGGCAGGTATGTTTACGCTTTTAAGTATGGTTGTTGCGCCGAGCAGTAATACTGGCCCGACAATCATGCCAGCCGGCCCGAGTAAAATAAGCCCGCCTAGCACTCCCAGCAGCACAAGCAGTGGGTGCGCATCTGCATGCTTGCCTGCCAGATACGGACGGACGATGTTATCCAGTATTCCGCCAATCACTAGCCCGTAAATTATTAGGCCAATTCCAATATCAGTATTACCTTTTAGTATTGAGAAAATGCCAACCGGTATGTAAAGCGCGGATGTGCCAATGACAGGCAGAATTGAGAATACTATTGCGGCAGCGCCGCCCAGCAATGCGTAAGGTATGCCAAATAATTCAAAGCCAATAAATGCAACTGCGCCCTGGACTGCTGCAACCAAGAGCCAGACATAAATAAACGCCCGGAAATATTTTTTCATGTCATTAAATAGATGTGTTTTATTTTCCTCCGGAAATGGCAGATTGTTTTTAACCCATGCTGCTGCCTTTTCGCCGTCCTTTATGAAGTAAAAGAAAGATGCAAAAAAAATGAAAACAGATACTAAAATCTGCGGAACTTTGCCAACCAGGCCAGACATATCAGTAATCATGCGTGAGAAGAAAAATCTTGCGGCGTTTTTAATTGTGTCAGCTATCTGCGCGCTTGGTGCAATCTGGTTAACATTTATTTTTGAAACGAATAAGTACGCCTTGCCGAACTCGTTTAAAATTATTGAGGCACCATAGCCCAGTATGACTGACACGAGAACTATTGCGAGTGTTGTCAAAAAATATGCGGAAAAAGTTACTGAAATTTTTTCAGATATTTTTTTGTGCAGTGGGACAATTAAATATGCCAGAACTGCCGCGAAAACCAGCGGCGTAATGAATGGCCTAAGCAGCAGGCCAGCGAGCACCAGTGCCATTAAAACTAATGCTAACTTATAAACATTCTGACTGGCCATGCCGCATTATGTTTAAGTACGTATATAAATTTATAGGTTGCCGAACAGCGCGTCAGGCAGGTATGCAATAGACTGCACGATTAATGATGGATTTTCAGCGCCAAGTTTTTCCAGCGAGTGAACACCTGACAGTACGGCGCAGGTCTTTACGCCAGCAGCCTTGCCGGCAATTAAGTCATAAGCGGTGTCACCAACCATCCACTCTGCTTTTGCGCCGAGTTTTTTCTCAGCCATGAAAATTTGGTCAGCATCTGGTTTTGCATGGGCCACTTCCTGCGCGCAAATGATTGCATCAAACATTCTCGAGGTAAGCCCGCCGTATTTCAGAGAAGCAATAATTTCGTCATGCAGGCCATTCGAAATGATTGCGATGAGATATTTCTGCCGAAGCTTTTCTATTGCTTCCGGTACACCTGCAATTGGTTTCACGAGCTTAAACGTTTTGTTAAGCATAATTTCTATTTTATCCCTTGCGACTTTCAGGATTTTTCTGTCGGGAATGTTTGGGAAAAGTGTTTTTATAATTTGCAGAGCCGGCAAGCCGAAATGCTTCAGAATTTCTGCCCGTGGCCTCGTAGGAAGGTTGTTCAGCTCGAAAGACCTGTTGTACGCTTCAAGGTAGGTTTCAGTAGAATCAAGCAGCGTGCCGTCTAAGTCAATGCAAATAATCGTTTTTTTGGGCTTTGGCATAGATTAACAGGTAGCTTTAAATATAAAAATGTAATGTCTGGGTTTATGATAAGATATATTCCGTCCCAAGACATCAAGGAGTGGGTAAGCAAGATAGCGTTGGCACTTAATCTGAGTCATGTTGATTTAGCCAGGCTGGCCTGCTTTCGCAGTTCTGGCTCGCAGTCCCGCGCAATTGCAAGGTGTTATGCCCTTTCAAAAATATGGCAGTCCGCACTGAACACAAGGGCGCACTACATTATAGAGGTTATTTCAGAAAAATTTGACAGGCTGCCAGAAGATGAGAAGGAAAAGGTTTTGATTCACGAATTAATGCACATACCAAAAAGTTTTGGCGGTGGGTTTAGGCAGCATGATTTTGTTTGCAGAAGGAATGTCGAATTTCTTCATAGAAAATTAAAAGAAACCACGCTAGAGCCAAAATTTTAATGAATATATTAATTCACAAATAATTGCAAGTATCAGCGCGATGCCGAGCCAGAAAAACACAGGGCTTTGCGCCACATATGAATAATATGTTAGTAGTAGGTTGCCAATTACATATAATACTGCGAAGTGCGGATGAATTATGAGCTTTCTTTTTCTGATGTTTTCTATTGTTTCAACTGCCCACGCGATTACGAGAATTGCTGCACCCAAGGCGCCGAAAATTATGAGATTATTCATACATTTTACTGTGTCTGTAAATATTTAAGGCTTTAGGGTTGCCAGCCACTCGCGGTACGCCATGAGCTGTCCTTCTTTTGTTATGCTTTGAATGTTGCTCAGCTCGCAGTTAACCAGCGCATGCCTCTCTGAAATTTTTATTGCCAATGTATCTGGCAGGGCAATTGCTTTTCCGTTCTTCAAAACAAATGATGGGATGTAAGGACCAAGCCCGAAATCGCACAGGCCTTTATACATTGCGTCCGCGCTGGCGCCTTTGTTTGTTAGTTTAGCGGCCAGCTCGCGTTCACTTTGTGACCAGTGTGCCTGATGGCCTGCGTTAAACTGCTTTTTGATTGCCTCATAAATTGTTTCTCTGTTTGCTTTTGTTGAGTGTGTTATTGTCCCAATAAATGCGTATGCTGTGTCCGCTGCCTGCCTGGTGTCCGGAATTTTTTCGCCGAATGGCTTGACCGCACTGAAAAAATCACATAGCAGTTCTTTTGAGTATGAATAGTTTAGTGTGGCATGGACAAGGACTGCGTTTTTTTCCAGCGCAGTTGCGGCTGAGCCAATTTTTTGCCAGCGGCCTTCTGATGAAACCATTATATCACATTTGTTCCAGAGCTCAACGTTTTCAATGCCCAAAGCGTTTAGGCTAAGCATTAGTTTTTTGCAGAATTCCCTCGTGTGCTGGACTTGGTCTATGTCTGACGCTTCCTTTCTGTAAATGTGGCTGACTAATATTTTGCTTTCTGGGTGAAGGAATGCCAGCGTGCCACCGGTTTTTCTATAGCAGACGTCCCAGCCGAGTTTTGCACAGGCATAACTGTTGACTTCATCGACTTTTTGGTTTGCCCCGAGACTGATGGCTGGCCTTGTTATTTCTGAAAGTCTTACTGTTTCCGGTGCTTCCCCCCTGCTGACCAGCTCGAGGCAGGCCTCGTCAAGGGCAAGGTTTGTAAAAATATCCGTTTTGTCAATAATTAGCCTAATCATGTCATCCAGTCCCATGAGATGTTTGAATTAAGGGACTTTAAATATTTGTATTGCGGCGAGAAAACTATTTAAAGATAAAATTTCTTATTATATTCAGAGGAGGTAAATAAAATGGCTAAAGAAGAAATGACGTGCAGTTGTCAGCACCACAGGATTATGCCTATGACAATGGGCGCGCTTGTGTTGCTGTTCGGTATATTTGGCCTGTTGAAGGCAATGGATACTGTCAGCGCAGAAGTGTTTGGCTGGGTATGGCCGATACTCGTAATACTGGTTGGCGTTGGCTGGCTGGGCAAGGGATTGTGCAAGTGCTGTTAATTTTTTATTTTTTTGAATTAATTTTTCATTAAAATATACCGAAACCCTTAAAAAATTTTGCTTTGAAATA
>JAHFKX010000105.1 GCA_023245115.1 Candidatus Woesearchaeota archaeon | reverse complement strand
CGCGCTCCAACTACATTTATTTTACCGCCCGGCACACCAGATCCAAGGGCAACTGCAATGCAAGCCAATTACCCGAATTGTGCTGAATTAGTATACCGCGGCGGCTATTCACTTGGAGTAGCAAGCGTCAAAAAAGCAGTTTTCCCACAATCATCTAAAGTTGCAAAAGCAGAAAGCGACTCCTGGGAAGTAAGTGCACCACAAGGCGAAACAGTTCAATTAATGCCCTGTCGTTCGTTAACCCCTGCAATTTCTTCTTTTGGCGGAAATGGGATTGAAGCACGAACTGAAAATGGCCAACCAGTTGAATTTACATTCACTGAAAAAGATATTGGAAAACAAAAAACGTACGAGTCAATTTGTTTAATTAACAAACGCAAAGGAATAGTTTCTCCAAGAATAGATTCAAATTACTTGTCAACTCCAGAAGGCACTCAGCTTATTGAAGCTGCGCCACAATTAACTCTTCCATCTACACAAGGTTCAGCCACTTATGACTTATCTCCCTCTCAAAATAACCAGTGCAACAACAAGTTTAAACTCACTCTTTCAATGCCAACTAGCCTAGTAAAAGATGGTTGCATTGTCAACCCGAGTCCAGAAGGTGGATTCACTGGCAATTTAGTATTTGCTGCAGTTGACTCAACTGGCTGGAGCGGAACAGCAAAATTACCAGTAAAAATAAACGTAGTAGATAGCGGTACATGCAAGCGGCAACAAAATAAAATTGCTTTTGAATTCCTTAATACTTTTTACATTGACTACGATTCACAAAATACAAACGAGAGGACAAACAGTCAATTCGTGTTTACGTTTAAAGGAGTTGGAGAAAACCACAAGCGTAGACTAACAATGGTGAACAATTTTGGTTCAACACTAGCAGTTACAACGACCGGCAACGGAGGCACAGCAGGATCAAGTTCCATTTCATGTCCTGAACTTTCAAAAACATTAACTTTAGCTCCAGGTGAAGCAAAGGCAATTGAATGCACGCCATTAAAACCAACAAGCGACGTTGAACACCTGAAAATAACCGCCACTGGCGCCGGCCAAGTGTTTGACAAGACAATCAACGTGCAAGTATACGCCGGCGACCCGGCAATTTACCAAAGCAGCCCCTGGGGAGAACTAGCACCAGGCGCAGCACCAAAAGCGCTGTCTACATCAACAGCTACTCTAACTGCGGCTAGTGAAACTGCCAGCGGAATCGCTTCATCTACGCTAACTTCAACCGAATCACACACAAGCATAAGTTTTGCAGGAGATGAAACCATTGGCAGAACAAGCAGCATTGAAACAACAACATCTGAACCAGTTGGCTTACTAGGAACCTGCGCTAAACACTACTGTAGTTACGAGCAAGCAGGACAAGCCTTCAACCAATTCTTAACTGGACTAGCAAACATAGTGACTGAAAAAACTAGCGACGCACAACTCCAAGCACAATTATGCGCTCCAGGTGGACAAAGTGGCAAATACGTAAAAACAATGATACTACATTTAGCAAACACAAAAAGAGACTTCAGCCAAAAAATTAAAGCCACTTCCACTCAAGGCATCAATTATGACGTTGAAAATGTCAATGGCCTAACTGGCTGCGGAATTTATCAAATAACCGCACAAGTTGACGTGTGTTCTGGTACTGCATTAGGAACTGCAACTGACCGCAAGACATCATCAAAAATAACAATCACCGGCGGCCAAAGACTAGCGGCTTGCCCGCACACGCTGGCTAATGCGCCACTATTCTTAGCTGGCAAAGACGAAGACCTCGCTATTTTCATTGGAAACAAAATCGGCGCGGGGTTAAACGATTTTGAAGGCGCGTCTAGTTTACTTGGAATACTTTCACTTGGCCCATACATGAAAGGAGAAAACCAAGCGGATAAAAAAACAACTTTTGACTTACTGCAAACAATCTACGGAGAAACCCCCGCTACATTACCAAGTGCCTACGTGCCACAAAATTACGATAATCCAACGTTCTGCATAGCAAAAGGAGGAAAACAAATAGCCGCAATAGCCGGAGGAACAGCTGTACTTGGCGGAGCAGCTGCCTTAACTGGAATAGGCAGCGCAGTTGGCGCAAGGCTAGTGTACGGTGCAACTCAAGCCGCAATCGCTTGTGGCATATCCACTCTAGCGCAAGGCATAGCAACGGCTATTCCCGGCGAACAAGATGTTGTATGCAGTTCAATGAACGCTTGTGTACGATCCGCCATATTTGGAGCAATTTCAACAGTTGTCCCCGGTGCGCAAGCTGCCACCGCATTAAAAAGTACTGGCGCAGGAATAGGCGCAGCTAAACTAGCCGTGGGTTCAGGAAAATCAATTGCAACTTATGCAACTGTAGCAACTGCCGCCACTGCGGGTGCAGAACTCTACACTCACTTAAACGGTGACTCGCCACTCACATCGCCTGGTTTAGCTGGTCCAACTGGTTATGCCGCTTCAAGAACACTTGCAGACCCACTATATGGGACCGCAGCTGCAAAAGCAACAGCAAGCACACAAGCAATAGAAAGCGTAATTGCCGGCTTAACTCCAAGAGAAACCCAGTTGTTAACTGCCGCAGAATCCAGTGAAGGCAAACAAGCTGTAGAAGAAGTTAGCGATTGGATACTTGCAAACAAAGACGGGAAAGCAATAATAAGTGAAACCGCAAGCCCAAGTGCATTCGGCCAATTAGCCAACCCGCCAGCTGGATCTGGCATTACACAAAATGCATTTACTCCCGCTGAAAAATTAGCACTCCAACAAAAAATAAACTTGTTAACTGGCACAGAAGCACAAATACGCGCAGGGACAGTTGTTGAAGGTGTTCTTAGAAGCCGGGGCATATTAGACGACAGC
>JAHFKX010000104.1 GCA_023245115.1 Candidatus Woesearchaeota archaeon | reverse complement strand
GATTAGCAGCAATATGGCGATTTATAAACCTTTGGTATGCTAATTGCTAGAACTCTCCCAGCCCCTTCTGTCCCCGGTCAATTCCAGTAATTCGTTTCAGCGTGCTTGCCACCCTGTCTTCCTTGAAGTCATGCCTGCCAACGAGAATCTCTTTTACTTTTTTTTCGTCCGGCTGTTTCCAGTTTAGCGAGTAATCTGTTGTGGCTGGCGCGTCCTTGAACAGGCTGAACAATCTTTTCCAGTTCGGAATCTTAGCCTCATATTCGGAAAACTTCCCCTCGCGCACAACTTTCAGCGCGGTCTTCGGCCCGATGCCAGCAACGCCGCCAGGGTTGTAATCTGTGCCAATCAACAACGCAACTTTAATTAATGAGTCTATGTCCATGCCCAAGAAGTTCAGCGTTTCGGCCAAATCAATTAATTCTATTGATACTTTTTGGTATTTTAAAGTTCCGGCAATTTTTTTCTTGCCTGAGATTGACAAATTCCTGACTAAGCGCGGCGTGCCATACAAAAGTGCGTCATAATCCTGCGATGCTGTGGCCCATACGTGCCCTTTCTTTGTTATGTATGCACACTGCGCCTCGCCTTCTGACAGCGCCTGAACCCATGGCACACCCATCGCATCAAGCAACTCCTTAGATTCTGCAATCATCTCTCCCGTTAATCTAGATGTTTGTTGCGCGTATTTTTTTGCTTCTTCTAAATTGCCCTTTTCTATTGCCTCCGCGTGCTTCTCGCGGGCCTCTGCACGAACCTGCTCACGGGCCTCTTGTGTTGCCTGCTTTTCCTCTGGTGCCTTGCCATCAAACACAAATGCGGGCATGATGCCTGCCTCTAGTAAATTTGTAGTCCTATAAAATAATCCGGAGAGATGCGAAGTAACATTTCCGTGCGAATCTTTCAAGGGCGCGCCATCCGGCTGCCGTATTATCGAAAGAAACTGAAAAATTGTATTGAACGCATCAACTGCAAGTTTTTTGCCTTTCAAATCCTCGAGCTCTATTGGATGTTTTATTACTAAATCTTTCAGATTAATGCCCATGTTATTATGTGCCACATGCCAATTATAAAGTTTTATATACGCGCAGATTAAGAATAGCATATGGCCATGGTAAACAAGTTAGAAAAGATTATAGATGTACTTATTGTGCCATCAGTTATAACTCTTGCAATCCTTATTATTGGCGGGCTTTTTTTCGATTTGGAAAAATACGAACCATTGGTAACTATTGCTGATACGGCGGTTGCCTTTGTATTCGTAACAGACCTTGTTTTGAAATATCGCCGCGTAAACAGCGTTAAGAAGTTTATACGATTGTACTGGCTGGAAATTTTGGCGGTTTTCCCATTTTACCTTTTATTCCGCGTGCTAACATTTGCGAGTGATTTCGGGCCAGCTTCAGAAATTTTGCAAAAAGCCTTTCATGAATCATCGTTGCTGAAAGAGGGCAGAGAGATAGAAGCATTCGCAAGGGAAGAACGGCAGGCCGGCAGGCTTCTGAGGGTTGGTCAGCGTTCGCTAAGAATTATTGCCGCAAGACTCGTGCATGCACATAAAAGGCTAGTCAAAGCACATAAAGAAATTAAAGCATCATAGATAGGTTTTCTGCTGCGAACAGTTCACTAAATACTGCGCTTGGTTTGGCGTGCTTACCTAAGACACACCCCACTTCCTGTGCGGCTTGTTTAGAAAACTGTTCTAGTAAATCTGCTACTGCACCCTCTGATACGCACCAGTACGCTGTCTGCGCCTTAATAATAAATTTCTTTGTGCCATCATCTTCATAGACCGTACCACGAAGGCCGTGCTGCAGGCCAACAATCGCACCATGTGAAAGCTGGCCAGAGTAATCATAAAATGCTAAAAGGTCAACTACGGCGTGTGCCTTGCCGTTTACATGTATGGCTGCTATGGCATTTTGTCCTTGAGATTCAGCCGAATCTAACCGCAAAAATGTTCGGCCATTTGCCTTTTGTACGCGATAATTGATTTGCATGGGCTGGTTTAAAAACAATGGATTTAAAAGTCTTTCTATACGGACATTTTTGCCAATCGTTTTAGTGCGGTTGGCACATCGCCGAGAAGAAATGCCTGATCCGCGGCGTTTCTTGGGTGAAATATTACAAATCTTGAGCCATGAACACCCTCTATGGGCATAATCTCTGAAAGAATTGCGTTAGTATAACCTTTTTTTAATAGCCCTGCATTTTTTTCCAGGGTTTCTGCTATATCCGAGTTGACCCGATAAAACATGCCATCACACGCCCGCACAGCGAGAACAATGCTGCTGGCCTGCTTCATTATTTCTTTTGGTTCCAAAGCCGCGCCATTCGCCAGTTTTTTGGGCTTGTAAATACCGGGCTTTACCAGCTCGAGTATTTTTATTTCTTCGAATGGGTTAAATTTCATGAAAAATATAAAATAGAAAATCTTTTAAGGGTTGCGGAAAAAATCAGACGCAGGCACTGTTATTACAATTCGTGCCTGCCGGGCAAATTAAAGTTAATAGCAATATAAAGCTTCTATAGTCTACAAATCTTTTTTAACTAATTGGGTTTAAAATTGTTATGGCATTTAATGCAGTCGTAATATCTGCACTCCCAAAAGCCGGCGCGTCTTCTGTTGCGTTTGGCATTGCAAGCTACTATGGATGGGTGCGCTACTCTGCCGGAGATGAGTTCAAGAGATTGTCTTCAAACCCAAATGAACTTAATGCGGCGATGGAGGTCTGGCAGGGCAGAGGAAAGGATAAGAGCCTGCATGACTACTTGAATGGGCGCGTTATTTCAATGGCTGCATCTGGAAACGTTGTAATTGATGCTAAGCTCGGTGTTTATCTTACGAGGCACCTGCCGAACG